>CAKZPH010000060.1 GCA_937138605.1 uncultured Ignavibacteriales bacterium | reverse complement strand
ATACAAACTTTAAAGATTTAAAGTTGTTTAAGCGTGGAAAAGTGCGAGATATTTATGATGTTGGTGAGTATTTATTAATTGTTAGCACGGATAGAATTTCTGCATTCGATGTTGTAATGAATCAGGGGGTACCGTTTAAAGGAAAAATATTAAATAAACTCTCTGAATTTTGGTTCAGATTTACGAATGAGATTATCTCCAATCATTTAATTACAACCAAGGTTGACGAATTTCCATCTGAATGTTCTCAATATAAGTATGAGCTTGAAGGTCGTTCAATGTTGGTTAGAAAGACAGAGCCTATTTTAATCGAAAGTGTAGTGAGAGGATATCTAGCAGGTTCAGCATGGGAGGAATATCAAAATAACAACACAGTTTGTGGAATTAAATTGCCCGAAGGTTTTAAATTATCTGAGAAATTGCCAACTCCAATCTGGACTCCATCAACTAAAGCCCAAATTGGTTCACATGACATTAATATTTCAGAAGAAGAAGCAAGACGTTTATTTGGATCAGATGAAGTAGAGTTTATTAAAAGAAAATCTTTAGAAGTTTATCTTGCTTGTTATGATTATGCATTAACTCGAGGTATCATAATTGCCGATACAAAATTCGAATTCGGAAAGTTTGATGATGAAATAATATTAATTGATGAAATTTTAACTCCTGATTCAAGTCGATTTTGGCAATTAAGTAGTTATGAGAGTGGCAAGCCTCAAGAAAATCTTGATAAACAGGTTTTAAGAGATTACTTAGTAAAAATTGGATTTAATAAACAACCACCACCGCCAGATTTGCCAGAAGATTTAATAAAAATTACATCTGAAAAATATCAAGAAATTTATTTTCGAATAACTGGTCAAAAATTAAATTGAACGGCAATTTTATTTATTTCCAATCCTTAATTAAATTTGAACATGACTATTCCTAATCAACTCACTATAACTCGTATTGTTCTTACTCCTTTCTTCGCATTTTTTTTTCTTTCAAATAACAAAATCTTAAATCAAATTTCTCTTTTTATTTTTATAATCGCTGCTCTTACTGATTGGTATGATGGATGGCTAGCTAGAAAATTTAATTATATCTCAAATCTCGGAAAATTTCTCGATCCTTTAGCAGACAAGATTCTTACATCAACGGCATTTCTTTGTTTTGTCGCTTTAGGTATTCTTGAACTTTGGATGGTTTTAATCATTGTAATAAGAGATATCCTTGTGACTTTATTAAGGGTATATGGACAATATAAAGGTCATATCCTTGCTGCAAGTTTTCTTGCAAAAGTTAAAACTATAATTCAGATGTTTTTTTTGTATTACCTTCTCCTGGTATATATTGGTTTAGAAAAAGAACTGTTTAGTTTCATTGATAAAAATTATTTGAAATATCTCTTACACGTGGATTTAATCAATGTATTAATGTATTTGATTACTTTAATTACGGTTTACACTGGAATAACTTATTATTACAATAATAGATATACAATAAAGGAAATATTTAAATGAATAGAAGATTCTCTGACTTCTCATTAAAAGAAAAATTTTTTCTTTTATTTTCCACAGGATTTTTTTGTGGTTATTTTCCCTTTGCTTCTGGTACTTTTGCTTCTTTTATTGCTATCATAATCTATTTTATAATTCCAGGTATTGAAGAGCCTCTAATTAATTTTTTAGCTGTTACCATTTTTTTTATAGTTGGAATTTTCTCATCAAATTTTTCTGAAAAGATTTATGGATTTGATCCGCCCGAAATTGTAATTGATGAGATTACCGGAATGTGGTTAACAATGCTTTTTATACCTAAAACATTATTTCTCTCTAGTATTGGCTTTGTTCTTTTTAGATTCTTTGATATCATAAAACCTTATCCAGCTAAGCAATTTCAAAACTTAAAGGGTGGAATAGGCATTATGTTAGATGATATTGTTGCAGGATTTTATTCAAATTTGATTCTTCACTTGTTATTAGTAATTTATCCGGAGATTAAGGTGTTATGAAAAATGTTGTAATAATTTCCATTGGTGATGAAATTTTAATCGGACAGACCATCAACACAAACGCATCATATATTGGGGAGAAATTAACATCTGTTGGTTTCGTTATAAAAAGAATCATTTCAATTGGTGACGAAAAGTTGGAAATTCTTTCTGCACTAAAAGAGTCAGAAGAAATTAGCGACTTGATTTTTGTAACTGGTGGCTTAGGTCCGACCCATGATGATGTAACCCGCACATGTATCCTTGATTATTTTAAGACTGATTTGGTTTTCCACGAGGAAACATTTAAGCGAATCAAGAAACTTTTTGAAAGAAGAAACATACCAATGCCTGAGATAAACCGTCAACAAGCTTTTGTACCCAGATGTGCAAAAGTAATTCCTAATGATTTTGGAACAGCCCCAGGTTACGACATACAAAAAAATGGTAAAAGATTTTTCTTTATGCCAGGTGTTCCCCACGAAATGAAAGCCATGATGGAAAATGTTATATTACCACAATTAAAAGAAATGGCGCGTGAATTAAAGGCATTTTACCACCAAAAAATTTTGTACACTACTGGAATACCAGAATCAGCACTATTCAGCAAATTAGGTGATGTGAAAAATTTATTTGAAGATGTAAAAGTTGCTTTTCTGCCAAGTCAATTTGGAGTGAAAATAAGATTATCCATGTTGAGTGATAATGAACCATATAATTTAAGGAAAATTGAGCTGGTTGAAAAAAGAATCAGAGAAAAAATTTCAGAGTATATTTATTCAGATGAAATTCAGGACCTGGAATTTATCATCGGTAAAATTCTTCAAGAAAAAAAATTAAAAATTGCAGTTGCTGAATCATGTACCGGTGGCTTGATTGCAAACAGAATTACGAATGTTCCAGGAAGTAGTGAATATTTCGAAAGAGGTGTTGTAACATATTCAAATCAATCTAAGATTGAATTATTAGGTGTTAAACCTGAAACAATTGAGAAATATGGTGCAGTGAGTGAAAAAACTGCAATCGAAATGGCTCGTGGTATTAGACTTAACTCGCACGTTGATATTGGTTTTTCTACAACTGGAATTATGGGTCCCACAGGTGCTACTCCGGACAAACCCATCGGATTGGTCTTTATTGGCTATTCTGACTCAAACAAAGAATTTGCCCGTAAATTTAACTTTGCTGATAATAGGATAAGGAATAAAGAAAGAACTGCGCAAGCTGCTCTTGATCTTCTAAGAAGATATTTACTTGGATTAGAACATTAATTTTATGTACTGAAAATGAGATTATTTTTCGCTATAAATTTTAGTCAAGAATTTAAAGAAAGATTTTATTCAATTTCAAAAGACTTTCAAACTTTTCATGAACCAATAAAGTATGAACCCATTGAAAAACTTCATCTTACTCTACTTTTTCTTGGCGAAGTAAATGAATCATTAATTACAATTATAAATGAGAAAGTTAAACCTCTTACAGAAATCTTTTCATTTGAGAAAATTCTGTTTGATAAAGTTGGGGTCTTTAAAAACTTTAAACAACCTAGAATATTATGGATTGGTGCTGAAGAAAATTTAGAACTCAAAAATTTATCTGAAGAATTAAAGCTAATCGCTCATGAGTTGAATATTACAATTGATGAAAAGGATTTTCATCCTCACATAACAATTGGTAGAATTAAAGGATTATTATCTAGAGAATTTATCGAGTTCATTAAATCTTATAAATTTGAACCTTTTTCAGTAGTTATAGAATCTTTTCAATTGATGGAAAGTCGGTTGGATAGATCTGGTTCAAAATATTATATTCAGGAAAGTTATAAATTTAAGGAGATTAAATTATGCCAAATGAAAGAGATGAAAAACTCAAGCTCTTAAAAGAAACTTTAAATATGATAGAAAAGACCCATGGTAAGGGTTCTATAATGCGACTTGGGGACGCACCTGCCACGACGTATGATGTTATATCAACTGGTTCAATCTCGTTGGATTATGCATTAGGTATTGGTGGAGTTCCTAGAGGAAGAATAATTGAAATTTTTGGTCCTGAATCTTCAGGTAAGACAACAACCTGTCTTCATATCATTGCTGAAGCACAGAAAAATGGTGGAATTGCGGCTTTAATAGATGCTGAACACGCTTTTGATATCAATTATGCAAGAAGATTAGGAGTAAACACAGAAGATCTAATTTTAGCCCAACCTGATTTTGGTGAACAAGCTTTGGAAATATTGGATTCTTTAATTCGGAGTAACGCTATTGATGTTATTGTAATAGATTCTGTTGCAGCACTTGTTCCAAGGGCTGAAATTGAAGGAGATATGGGAGATGCTCACATGGCCGTGCAAGCTCGATTAATGTCACAGGCATTACGTAAAATTACTGGTGTAACCTCAAAATCAAATACGTGTGTTATTTTCACAAATCAATTGAGAAGTAAAATTGGTGTTGCTTTTGGTAATCCTGAAACTACGACAGGTGGCAATGCGCTTAAATTTTATGCCTCTGTTAGATTGGATATTAGAAGAATTGGGTCAATAAAAGAAGGCAATGATGTAGTTGGAAATAGAGTAAAGGTTAAAGTTCTTAAAAGTAAAGTTGCACCTCCATTCAAAGAAGTTGAATTTGATATAATGTTTAACGAAGGTATTTCAAAAACTAGTGAATTGGTTGATTTGGGTGTTGAATTGGGTTTAATTCAAAAGAGCGGTGCATGGTTGAGTTTTGAAGGCGAAAGGTTTCAAGGAAGAGAACAGATGAAAGCAAAAATAAAAGAAGAGCCTACTCTTATGGAAAAGCTTGATCGACAGATTAAATTAAAATTGGGTTTACTTAAAGAAGTATCAAATTCCCAGGAAGAATCCGCTAAGAAATCTAAATCAGAAAAAGCTAAATGAAACAAATTTTAAAAATTGAAAGGAAAGGAAACAAACACATTATTACCTTTTCTGATTCTACTCTTATCAATGTCAGTAGTGATATAATAAAAAGATTTTCTTTATCGGCAGGACAATTGATTAGCGATAGACTACTTGACCAAATTATTAAATACATTGATTACCTCGAGGCAAAAAAAACTGCTTTTAGATTACTTTCTATTAGAAATCACACAGCATTTGAATTAAAACAAAAATTACTCAGGAAAAAGAAGATTAGCAAAGAAATTATAGAAAGTGTTATCACAGAACTAACAGATACAAAATATGTAAATGAACAAACTATCGTCGTTGACTACATAAATGAGATGATTCGCAAGGGTTTTGGACCAATGCGAATCAAAGTAGATTTAAAAAAAAAGGTATTGATATAAATTTGTTAGAAGATGAATTAAGAAAGCACTATGATTATAATAAACAAAAAATGACCATTTTGAAATTACTAGATAAAAAACACTTTCAATTAAAATCAATTAGTGTAAAAGATAAACAAAAAGTCTACACTTATTTTTATAATAGAGGTTTTAGTTATGAAATTATATCAAAGTGTTTAGGTGAAATGCATGATTAAGTGAATTTTTTATCGAACTTTACTAGTATTAAAAAATTTTATAAGTTTCATTACATTATATTTGACTTTAAATTTTAGAATCAATAAAATAGAAGAAAATATTAGATGATAAGGTATTGGATTTGATAGATTCACTTGTAAAACTTGTAACATTTAAAAATAAACAGACCAACAAAAGAATCTTCACAAATAAATAATTATTAAGCTATGGAGGAGTTAATGAGAGTTAAGAATATTTTCCTACCTCTATTTTTCATTTTCTTACTGAACGTGAGTATTTTTTCACAGGATGATGAAAGATGGAGTAGACCAATCTTAAAATTATTTCCTTCGAACGAAACAATTACGGAACAACCCCAAATTAATTTCGAAGCGATAAAACAAGAATTTCTTAATGTTCAACCAATAAGAACGGTACTGAAAGACAAGACATATACAGTATATCCAAACATTAGAATGTGGCCTAACCCTGGAATGACTCAATCAGAGCCACACATTGCACTTGATCCTAATAATCCAAATGTTGTAGTGGCTGGTACAAACGCTGCAAATAACTCGCCGACTATAACTTATGTTAACCAAGGGGTATATATTACTACAAATGGAGGAACTACTTGGTATGGAACAGATTCCCTTCCTGGCAAACCTGCTGGATTATATCGTTCCGACCCAGTTATTGCTTTTGATCATTTAGGAAACGTGTATTTTAATACTCTTGAATACAGCTCTTCAGTAGGTGATTTGGTTACTCTTAAATCTACTGACAGAGGATTAACATGGCCTATTAAAGTTGCAGTTCCAAATCCAGGTATTGATGAAGATAAAAACTGGATTGCCATTGATTATAATCCAGGTTCTCCTTATCTGGGTTATATTTATACATCCTACACTGAATTTCAATCTACTGATCCAAACTATAGAAGATTAGAATTTTCTCGTTCTACAGATGGTGGTTTGACATTTTCCACTCCAATTAATTTGAGTGGAACCGAAGGATATCTCCATCAAGGTGTTAACTTAGCCGTTGGTATTAATGGTGAGGTTCTTGCTGCATATACACATTATCTTACCAGCACTCTAACCACTTCTCATGTTGCTTTTGCAAAATCAACTGATGGTGGTTTGACGTGGACAAGAACATTTATTGTTCAAAATATCAATGATATAAGAGGAAATCTTACTAAAGGTGGAAATGCAATTCGTGTAAATTCATTCCCTTATATTGCTGTAGATCATAGTTTTGGTCCACGTCGTGGATGGATTTACGTAACCTGGGCTGCTCGTTCAGCAACTGGTCAACCACCAGATGTTATATTCACTCGCTCCACAAATGGTGGTGCAACTTGGTCAACCCCAGTAAAGATTAATACTGAACCAGCTAATCGAGATCAGTGGTTCCCGGCAATTGCTGTTGATCCAGCCGACGGTTCTATTAACATTGTTTATTATGATAGTCGAAATTATCCTAACAATGACTCTACTGAAGTTTATATGTCACGCTCACTTGATGGTGGAACTACATGGGAAGATATCAAAATTTCAGATCGTGCTCACTTGCCAAGAGCTATTGCTGGTTTAGCTACAGGATATCAAGGTGATTACATTGGTATTACTGCAAAGAATGGTGTTGTCTGGCCAATATGGAATGATAACAGATTAGGATACCATCAAGCTTACACTGCCAAAGCATTTTTCATTCAAATACAACATACAAGGCTACCTAATACTGAAAATCTTTTGGGTCCTTACACTGTCAAAGCTAAAATAACTGGAAGTGTAGGTATAGCTGAAGCAAAAGTTTTTTGGAGAAGGGGAACAACAGGAACATTTGATTCTCTTCTTATGACCAGAGCCGCCGCTGATACTTTTGTTGCTAATATTCCTGGCAATGGGCAACCCGCAATTTATCAATATTACATTTATGCAAGAGATAGTGTTGGAAATTTTGCTAATTTACCTGGCGGTGCACCTCAAGAAATTTTTCAATTTCAAGCTGCTGCTGACAATCAACCGCCAGTTATAACGCATACTACTCTACCAAATCAATTCAGAGAATTATGGCCTGCTACTGTAAATGCAATAGTTACTGATAATATTGGAGTTGATTCAGTTTGGGTAAACTTCAAAAAAAATTCGACAGGTCAGTTACAAAGATTTTATCTTTTAAGAACTACTGGTGATAATTTTAGTGGACAATTTACAATTCCAAAATCACAAATAGCTCAGGGTGATACTATATTCTATCAGATTGTCGCTCGAGATCAGGCTATCAACCCGAATATTTCGTTAAGTCCTCCAACTGGTTTCCATTCATTTGTTATAATACTTGATACAAGCTTTCCAGTTATAACTCATACACCGTTAAGAGATCAACCCAAGCTAAGATGGCCTGCTCAAGTAAGAGCCAATATAATAGATAACATAGGAGTAGATTCGGCCTGGGTCGAATGGTATAGAAATACGCCGAGTAATTCAAAACGTTTTAATCTTGCTTATACTGGAAATAATAACTGGGAGGGTTTCTTTAATTCAGATACACTTGAAGTTTCAGTGGGTGATTCTATATTCTACAGGATTGCAGCCCGCGATATTTCTGATCTACAAAATATAACCTATTATCCATCTACTGGGTTCAGTAAATTCAAAATTATAAACGTTAAAGGAATAGTATTAGTAGTTGATGATGATGTTACTGAAGCTGGAAGGGTTAGTTTTGAAAAAGGTCAAGTTGAAGCGGATTTATCAATGCCTCTTGGTGCATCTGCTACTTTGTTTAAAGCAACCCTGGATTCAGTTGGATATCTTGTTGATTTAGTGACCTTTGCTGCTCTCGATACCAATACATTAATGAACTACGACATTTTGATTTTATCAGCTGGTCCAAAGACTACAGCAATTTTCAATGATGCTGGCAA
>CAKZPH010000059.1 GCA_937138605.1 uncultured Ignavibacteriales bacterium | reverse complement strand
AAAAAGCAAGGATTTAATTTTATAACTAAATTTCGCTTTATTACTATTTTAATCAACCGGCGATATTAAAATCACATAAATTAATTTGAAGTTTGTAAGTCCGGAATAGATTTGATTTGTATCAAAACATATGAAAATTCAATAAAAATCGAGAATTTGGTTCTTGCAAAAACTATTAGTTTCTGTATATTAGCATTAATTCAAAAATGTTAAATAAATTTATTTGGAGGAATCAATGAATAAATTAGATGAACTTAAGAACTTTATTGATAGTATGCAGGCTGATTACGAAAAATTTTTTAACAAAGGTAAAAATGCGGCAGGCACAAGACTTCGGAAGTCATTACAAGAATTAAGACGAATGGCTCAGGAATTGAGAAATGAAATTCAGCAAGTTAGAATAAGCCGTAATGCAGAGAAAAAAGCTTCTGAGTCTGGCGAATCAACGGTAGAGTCTACATCCAACGAATAAGTTTTCAAGGCATGGAGTTTAGATGAAGATCTGGCTGCCATCACTCCGTGCCTTTGTCCTTCCTTTTCAGCTTATGGTTGTTTTTACAGTAGCTAATTATTATTAATTTTCATTAGTTAAATCCTTCTAAGAAATGACAGAACAGGAAAAACTTATCTTTGGATTTGGAGAAACAGATGGAATAGTAGCTATTGAACAAATCTCACCTAATCAAGTCAAACTTTATCTAAAAAATTCGGGCAAGGTAACTTCACAGGTTAGAAAATTTTATCCCTTTTATTTTTTAAGCGATGATAGTCATTTTCCTGAATTTCAAGGTAAATATTGGAAAAAGAGGCTAAATGGTTCTGGTAAGTATAAGTATTTATTTGCCTTTGAAAACTGGAATGATATGATGAATACTCTTTGGGCTATATCTAAAAAATTGGGTTTGAAAAGGTTTAATTTTAATGAACTTCATGAAGTGTATTTAAAGTCTGATCCTATTTCACAATTTTTAATTCAAAGTGGGGAGACCTATTTTAAGTCTCTGAAGTATGATGACCTTACAATTCTTTTTTTAAGGGTTGAATATTCTAAAAATTTGCTTAATCGAGGTGATATAGAAAGAAATTTTATCTACTTAATTTCTCTACTTGATAATTCTGGTTGGGCTGAAAACTTTATCGTTAAAGATGATAATGAAAAATCTGTTTTGGACAGATTGATTAATGTAATAAATGATAAAAATCCGGATTTAATTATAGGTTTTAATATATCGAATCAGGATTTACCTTTTTTAATTTCTCGATATTCAAATCATCGGATTGATTTTTCCATTGGACGTGATGGTTCGAATCCCATTATGAATGCAAGTCAATTAGTTAGCATTGGTGAATACACATTTAACGATATCCTGATTGAAGGCAGACATGTGATTGATCTGTTTCAATTAGCTGTTTCTAAAGAATCATTGCGTAGAGAATTGCAAAACGAAACTATTTACGAGGTAATTAAACTTCTTGGATTAAATATCGATGTTGAAATTTGTATTCCTGAAGAGAAAAAAGAATGGTACTTACATAAGGATATAGAAATTTTAATGGCAGCCTCAAGAGAAGAACTAGGGTTCATGAAGTTATTAAGTGAACTTATGGTTCCTATTCACTTTTATGAAGCTCAAATGATACCTATGAATTTTCTTCAACTTTTTCGTTCTGGAGTTTCACATAAAATTGAGCTATTAATGGTACGAGAATACCTGAGAAAAAAATATAGCTTACCAGAACCAATGAATTATAAACCGGTTGTGGGTGGCTACTCTGATGTATTTTATCGCGGACTTTTCAACAATATAATTCACGCTGATATCGAATCACTGTATCCTTCCATAATCATTTCAAATAAGATCAGTCCAAAGTCAGACGTACTGAATGTATTTCTTAAACTTGTTGAAGTTCTCACCAGGAAAAGACTCGAGTTAAAACATCAAATGCTCAGTGTAGAATCAGCATATAAAAAATCTCAACTAGATGCGATGCAAAAATCTTATAAAATTCTAATTAACTCTTTTTATGGATACTTAGGATTTGCTAGAGGTATTTTTAATGATTACGACAAGGCAAATGAAATTACTACCTATGGTCAAAAATTGCTTAAGATCTTGATAGAAGAATTTAAAAAGAGGGATTGTTTAGTTCTTGAAGTGGATACAGATGGTTTATACATAGCCCCGAATGTGAGTTTAACCAAGGAAGAAGCAGAAAAATTGGTTGGGGATGTTAATAAAAATTTACCTGATGGGGTTAATTTGACTTTTGGTGGGCGTTATGCAAAAATGTTAAGCTATAAAAAGAAAAATTATGCTTTATTGACATATGATGATAAAATAATTATTCGTGGTAGTGCTCTAATGTCTAAGAGCATTGAAGAATACGCTCGTGATTTTATAGAATATTGCATATCAAAAATTTTAACAGACCGATTGGAAGAAATTCCAAACTCATATCTTATACTTAGAGAGGAAATTATTAATAGAAGTATTGACATAAAGAAACTCGCCAAAGTGGAAATTTTATATGATACCATAGAAAATTATAAACTTGCTGTAGCCGAAAAAAGAAGGGCTAAATCGGCAGCATATGAATTGGCAATTAAAATTTATAATGATAAATGTCCGCCAAGAACAAAAATTTCATACTACATAACTGGTTCCGATCCAGATGTAAAAGTCTATGAAAATTGTGAGTTATTAGAAAATTTTAATCCATACAAACCTAATTACAACGTAGCCTACTATCTTAAAAAATTAGAAGAATACGTTTCAAGGTTTGAAGTTTTTTTTAGTAAAGAGGATTTTCTTGCTTTGTTTCCAACAGAAAACCTTATTACTTTTAAAATCCAAAAACCTAAAGTGATAAACTCATTTTTGTCGGAGGAAGATAAATATTGAAATTAAAAAGTAGAAATATTTGGATTGTATTTATTGTTGTGCTTATTGATATGATTGGTTTTGGAATTTTGATCCCAATAGTACCAAGGTATATAGAAACTCGCTTTGGCTCGAGTGAAATTTTAATAGGATTGTTAATTGCTTCCTTTTCTTTTTTTCAATTTTTATTCTCGCCAATCTTAGGGAAGTTAAGCGATCATATTGGGAGAAAACCAATCATTATTTTTTCATTGGCCGTAACTACAATTTCATATATAATTTTTGCTTTTGCTCCTGAATACTGGATCGCATTGCTTGCACGTTCTATTGCAGGTATGAGTGGTGGAAGTATTTCAACAGCACAAGCTTATATTGCTGATGTTACTGAGAAATCAGATAGAACCAAAGGAATGGGCTTGATGGGAGCTAGTTTTGGAATAGGTTTTGTTCTGGGTCCTTTCATTGGTGGCATTATGAGTACATATGGATATGTTCTAACTAATCTTACAGCTGCTGCTTTTTCTCTATTTGCATTAATTTTATCAATGGTGTTTTTAGAAGAATCATTGACAAACAAAACAAAACCTGTTATAAACAAATCAGACTTTTTAACATCATTGAAACTTAATAGATACTTAAAGGTTTTACAGGACGACATAGTGGGAAAATTTTTGTTAATGTTTTTGTTAGTTACCTTTTCTATTGCAAATACATACGGAATTTTGCCAATTTATGCTTATCGTTACTTGTATTTTTCGGATAGACAGATCGGTTATATTTATGCAGTTATAGGTTTGGTAGGAATCATAATTCAAGGTTATTTAATTGATAAGCTTACAAAAAGATATGGTGAAAAAGCTCTTTTATTAAGTGGAATATTTTTTATGGCAGCAGGACTTTTTCTAGTGCCCATGATTCATCTTTATATACATTTTATATGGTT
>CAKZPH010000058.1 GCA_937138605.1 uncultured Ignavibacteriales bacterium | reverse complement strand
AAATATGAAACTTGCAACTCTATGTTATGTAATTGACAAAAAAAATAATTCTACATTAATGATCTATCGTAATAAAAAGCAAAATGATTACCACGAAGGCAAATGGAATGGTCTCGGTGGAAAACTTGAACAGGGTGAATCACCTGAAGATTGTGCAATAAGAGAAATTAAAGAAGAAAGTGGTTTGACTGTTAAATCCGTAAAAATGAAAGGCTTCATTACATTTCCTTTATTTGACGGAAATGATGATTGGTACGTGTTCCTTTTCACGGCAGATGATTTTGAAGGAAAACTGATTGACTCACCTGAAGGTCATTTAGAGTGGATACCGAACGACAGACTGACCGAAATAAATTTATGGGAAGGAGATAAAATTTTTATTCCCTGGCTTTTTGAAGATAAGTTTTTCAGTGCAAAGTTTATTTACAAAAATGGCAGATACATAAATCATTCAGTAAATTTTTATTAATTCATATGAAACCTTACATCCTTTCGGAAATAAACTGGAAGAAAATAAAATCTTTCGAATATGAAATAGCAGTTCTACCTTGGGGCGCAACAGAGCCACACAATTTCCACCTCCCTTACTCTACCGATATTATTGAAGCAACCAAAATTGCACAAGAATCAGCAAGAAAAGCGTGGGAAAAAGGAGCTAAAGTTATTGTATTGCCTACTATTCCTTTTGGTGTGAATACAGGACAAATAGATTTAAAGTTAACCCTGAATATCAATCCAACTACTCAGCTTGCTATTTTAAATGATTTAATATTTATTCTGAATGAACAGAAGATTTACAAGTTTCTTATAATTAACAGTCACGGTGGAAACGAGTTTAAACCACTATTGCGTGAGCTTGGCTTAAAATATCCAAAGATGTTTTTAAGCTCCTGCAATTGGTTTCAGGCACTTAATAAACTTGATTACTTTGATAACGATGGCGATCACGCTGATGAGATGGAAACAAGTCTAATGTTGTTTCTTGCTCCAGAACTTGTTTTACCATCTGAAGAATGGGGTAACGGAGATGAGAAAAAAATTAGAATAAGTTCTTTAAAAGAAAAATGGGCTTGGACAGAAAGAAAGTGGTCAAAGATTTCCGATGATACGGGAGTGGGAAATCCAC
>CAKZPH010000057.1 GCA_937138605.1 uncultured Ignavibacteriales bacterium | reverse complement strand
ATTTACCGCTTGAAATGCACTAGAAGCACCAACTACGCTAAAATCATTGTAAGTACCATTTCTTGTCGGAAACAGAGCCGCAACTCGTACATCGCCTAAAAAATCATTGTTTTTCGTTCCACTAGTCGAACAAACATATAAATCATCAATGTAATACTCTTCATAATCCACTGTAGATATAAAGCTAATAAACCGGGATGATAGAATTCCACTGCTAGCTGCTGTGTTAATATTACTTTGACTAAGAACCTGCTGCCCATTGATTCTTAGTATAAAATAACCATTTGTGTTATGAAATCTTGCTTTTATTTCCACATAATGCCAAGCATATAACTGTACAAAAAAACTCGATGTATACGTGCCAGCAGGCGTATAAATCCTTGCGTAACCATTAGAATCAACACCAAAACTTACATTTTTGCCCAGGCTGGAGTTTAAAAAGTCAAATATATAACCTCCAGTTCTAGAAATAGGACAAAACGCAAATCCTACAACTAATTCAGTGTAATTAGATACAAGATCAAATCTTGCTACGATTGGTTGTGCCATAAGTGAATACCCATATAAACTACCAACACCATATCTTCTAACGCCAGTATTAATTGAAATTCTATTTCTAGAATGAAGTCTGTAATGATCAATGTTTGTACTTCGATCAAACCCTTCCATAAATATTAATGTCATATTAAACCTCCGATACAAAACGAAGATGAACAGTTAAGTCAGCAGCGTATAAATCTCCCTGCGAAATTTCAAGTTGAAAATAATCGTTATAATTTATTGAAGGGTCAAATCCTGTGTTAATTAATTTTAGATTCTGTCCTACAGGAATTTCAATATAATTAGGGGTCGTAAGTATATTAGTCCCATTTCTGAGAATTTTAATCCTTAAATTATTCTGTGAAGGGCTCGTCCCCAAATAACACAAAATCTCTTCTATTTGTGGATTATCTCCAACTTGATGAACATAATAACGAATTGGTTTTACTCCAACCGAGAACAGATTGGTAGAAGCAACCGTAAAAATAATCTGCTGTCTAAAACTTTTCTTTATCTGATTCAGAACATCTAATGAAGCCCACTTTACCCGCAAAGGTTCTACTAAATCAGTGACTAAAAATAGATT
>CAKZPH010000056.1 GCA_937138605.1 uncultured Ignavibacteriales bacterium | reverse complement strand
GTTGAAACAGCTACTGCTGCATTACTTGATGGATTAAAAAAATACCAATCAAATTATAAGTTTTATATCTGTGCATTAAATGCGAAAGGGACTTCTGATAAAGAAATATTAAATGATGGCTTTCATTTTTTCTTTATTACTCCACATTTCAAATTTCTAAGACCGAGATCATTCTGGGCTGGTTTCAAAGTATTTAATATTATCAAAAAAATTAAACCTGATTTAATTCATATTAACGGCAATGTTATATTAGGATTTTTTGCACTCTTTTCAAAGAATAAAAAATGTTATACAATTCATGGAATCCCCAAAAAAGAAAAATCTGTATGGAGCGGTAAAGATTATGCTGGAATATGGCTTGAAAGTATTCTTCAAAAATTTGTTTTTAATAGTTATAAAAATGTTATAATTCTATCTAATAACGATAAAATACTACTCAAAGCAAATCAGAGGTTTTTTATCATCCCAAATGCAGTTAGGGAAAAGTTTCTTTCTAACAATATTATTATCAATAAACCTAAGTATAGAATTTTATTCATAGGGGGATTAACGAGAGCAAAAGGTTTAGATATTTTGCTGAACGTCTTCGAGGATTTACATAAATCTTATCCAGATTACATTTTAACACTGATTGGTGATTCAAATGATGATTTTATTTCAGAGAGAATAGGAAAACTTCAAGAGAAATTTGTAAATAAAATTCAGGTTTTTTCGAAACAAGGTGCCGATAACTTAATTAAATTTTACAAAGAATCAGTAGTCTTTGTTCTACCATCGTTACAGGAAAATATGCCTATTTCTATTCTGGAAGCGATGTCGCAAGAGGTTCCCGTAATAGCTTCTAACGTTGGCGCAGTTAATGAAATTATTGAGGATAGAATAAATGGATTTTTATTTCAAACAGGAAATAAGATTGAATTATTTAACAAATTAAAATTTGTTTTAGATAATAGAAATGAATTATCTGAATTAATCAACAATGCCAAACAAAAAGTACTTTACAAATTTTCTCCCGAGTCTATATCAACAACGTACATTAAAACAATTGAACAAATAATAACATGAAAACAGTTCTGCATTTAGAAAGAAAGTTTACTTCGAAAACAGAAACTTTCATTGTCAATCAAATTAATACAATAAAAAATTTTAACGTTATTGTAGCTACAGTTAATAAATTAGACAACCTACCTTGTAATAAACATGTAATCGAGCCGAAAATAAAAAATTATTTTAATTCCAATGGTAAGTTTTTATTGAAAAGAACAGTAAACGAATTATTTGAACAATTAAAGAGCTATAATATTGATTTGATTCATGCTCACTATTTAGTTGATGCTTTTTTCTTCCTTCCGCTAATTAAAAAATTTAGTGTTCCCAAATTAGTATCTTGTTATGGTTACGATGTATCTAGTTTCCCAAAAGTTTATTTTGGTTTGGGTAAACTTTTAATTAGGAAAGTCTTCAAAGAATATGATTATTTTTTAGCTATGAGTCCTGATATGAAAAATGATTTATTAAGATTGGGATGTGATGAAAATAAAATTATCGTTCATTACTATGGAACGGATACAAAGAGATTTATAAATAAAAACAGAGATTATCCTATTAAAAACAGTGTAAATATTCTAACAGTGGGCGCATTAGAAGATAGAAAAGGTCATTTTTATGTTGTTTTAGCTCTCGATTATTTATTTAAAAAGTTTGATTATTCTAATTTCAAGTATTATGTGGTTGGCGATGGACCTAACCATTCTAGTCTAAAGAAACTTGTAGTTGAGCTTGGTCTTCAAGATCATGTTTTATTTTTAGGCCATGTCCCTTATAACTCTGACACTTTAATTGAAATCTACAATAATTCCGATATTTTTATCCATCCAAGTATAGTAGATGATAAAAACGATAAAGAAGGCATTCCAGGAACAATAGTCGAAGCGATGGCAAATGGATTGCCTGTTATTTCGACATATCATGCCGGTATTCCATACATTATTGATAATGAAAAAGAAGGTTTATTGTTAAAAGAAAGGGACATAGAAGGATTAGCAGAAGCACTCAAAAGGCTAATTGAAAACAGAGATCTCAGGGAAAGATTAGGAAAAGAAGCGCAAAAAAGAGCAATTGAAGAATTAGACCTGACTAAAGGGACCGAAAGATTAGAACGTATTTACAACCAAATAATTAATTCAAATACTTTATAAATCTAATTGAAAAAAATTTATAACAAAATCCGTTCATACTTACCAGATAGTCTTAAGATTTTAACTTCAAAAATTGTTTTCAGATTGCTGAACAAACCAATTTATGATGAGACTAATAAAAAAGAGTTCAAAAAAGGAATTGTGATAATCTCTGCGGATTTTGAACTTGCCTGGGCGTGGCGTTATTCTAAAAATAAAGAAGACTATTTAGAATTAGCGCGAAGGGAAAGAGAAAATGTCCCAATTATATTGAAAAAACTAAATGAACTGGAAATTCCGATAACCTGGGCAACTGTTGGACATTTGTTTCTTGATCATTGTAAATGCAGTAATGGAAAACCCCATCCTGAAATTCACAGACCAAATTATTTTGAAAATGAATCTTGGAAATTTGATAAAGGTGATTGGTTTGATATTGACCCATGCAGTAATTATAAAACTCATCCTGAATTTTATGCTCCGGACTTGATAGAAATGATTTTAAATTCGAATGTTAAGCATGAAATTGGATGTCATTCCTTTTCGCACATCGATTACTCGGAAAAACACAGCAGTAAGGAGTTAATCGAATCAGATCTGAGTGCTTGTATGGAAGCCGGGATGAGATTTGGTGTAAAAATGGAATCATTTGTTTTCCCAGGAAATTTTCATGGACATTTTGATTTGTTAGAAAAATATGGATACAAAGTTGTACGATATAAAACCAATGATATGAAAGAAATTGGATACCCGGAAAGAATAACTGATAATTTAGT
>CAKZPH010000055.1 GCA_937138605.1 uncultured Ignavibacteriales bacterium | reverse complement strand
TTGTATTCACTAAAACAATATGAGAATGTAAAGTTCATTGACGATTTAACAATTGATTTTGATTTAGGAAAGGAGGTTGATTTATATAAGAAATTAAGATACTTACAATTTATTCAATCCGAGATGGCGTTTCGTGAATACTTAATCTTGTTGAAAAAGCTAAATGAAATGAACTTAGAAGACTCTATTGAATTTTTGACTGCTGAAAGAACGACTACAATTGATTTAATTAAACAAGCTATGTTAGAACAAATTAGAAAGGAGAGTTAAAAATGTTTAATGTTGATGAATTTTTCGGTCTTGAAAAAGAGGTGACTACTACGCAAAGAAAGTTTGATGCGGTTAGTTATTTTTCCGCAAAATTCCCTGGAATCTATGTAATTCGATTGTTTGAAAAATTTACACCCCTTGATGTTCACTTTCTACCAAAACAACGTGTTTCTGTTCTTTGTTTAGGAGCAGACTGTCCAGTATGTGCTAGAAACAATATTTTATTTCATGAGTACGGTAGTGAGGCAGTGTTGAACAGTGATTTTATTGCAAGACAACGTAGATACGTTGCAAACATTGTTGACCGGACTCCCTCGGTAGTTTGCCCAGCATGTGGTGAATCGGTGTATAAGTTTTTATATAAAGCGAACATGCCGTGCCCACAATGTGGAGCAGCTATTCCACCCCAAGCAGAGACGGTTGTTTTAGACAAAGTACGTTTAGCGTCTTTTAGCAAGACATTTGTTGAGCAGTTGAAGGTTATTGCTACATCTGTTTATGATAATAACGGTAATTTGAAGCCTATTACAGATTTTGACATAAAAATTATTTCTGCGGTTGTTAATGGTAAAACGCAGTTGTCGCCATTTCCTTCGGACAGTGTTTCTGAACCGCCAACGATTGCGCCAAATGCTGTTTTTCCGCACGAGAAAATTGCTATAAAGTTTTCTAAAGAAGAATTGTTATCAGTAATGCATGGCGCTCATTATAGGGACGTACTTAAAGCACGAGACACAACGACAACGACAATCCCGGCTACTGAGGGAATTACCTTAGATGATTCGTTGAAAAGTGAAGCAGAAAACATTGTTAATGTGATTAATGAGATGTTTTCTTAAGGAATGGATGAGGAATCTCTTTCTGACAAATATTTTTTGTTGTTGAGGGAGCACAATAATAAGGTTGGTGTTTTGGCAGGATTTTTGAGGGAATCTCTTTCCCTCGAAGTTCTGCCAAAACCTACTTATAGTTTTATTGGACGGTTATACCGACTTTATGGCAGTACAGTTGTTTTCTCGGCAATTTTGTCTTTAGCGACTAGTGATGTAGATTGTTCAGATTTTAGCGCGATAAGGAATTTTCTTGCAGCGGTGTGCAAAAGAATTTTTATGGAGAAATTTGAAACTTTTAATACTCAAGACCTTTCGGTGAAAGCTAGGAAGTTATATGACAGACTTAAATCAAATTGATGAAGAAACTAACGTCATTGCTTTTTTTGTGCAAAACCCGGTGCTTTCTCTGAATTATTCTTTTCCTGCAGATGTGTTTTCATCTGCGGTTAATGAAAATTTATTTAGGAATATCCAGCAAATTTCTTTTGAAGAGAAAAAGATAGATTATTTAGCCTTGGTTAGTATTTTAAAATCGAGAGGGCTTCTTGAGGTTTGTGGTGGAAATCAGTATTTACAGTTTCTACGTAGTATCATTATTGATCATGAATTAATTGAAGTGTTTATTAGGCATTTGATTGATGACTATAAAAAGCGAAAATTTTTATCGTATATTAAAAACTTTGTCAACGTTGATTTTCCGTCATCTAAAGTTGATTCTATTTTGGACGGTGCAATTGATTATCTTGGTAAAATTAGTTTAGTGCAAGAAGATGATTATGTGTTGACTTTAAAGGATGCGTCTGAGACGGCTTTTTCAAATCTGTTGGAAAACACTAAAAACAGAGTAATACGTACATCTGGTTTTGAACACATTGACATGGTTACTGGAGGATTATATCCTGGGGACTTGTGGTACGTAGCGGGGCGTCCAGGGATGGGAAAAACGGCTTGGTGTATTAATGCTATTAACAAACAGATTGAGTCTGGAATTTCTACTTTGTTAATTTCTCTTGAGATGAGTTTAAACAGTTTGATTTACCGTCTTTTGGCTGTGAGAACTGGAATTCCGATTTTAAAGATGAAATTAGGCGCGGTTACGCAGAAAGAGATTAGCATTTTAGCTGAGGAAAAGGATAAACTTGCTAAACTGCCTTTATTTATTGATATTAATTTTAAATCAGACATTCATTACATATCAAGTATTATTAACAAGTATGCCAAACGTGGTGTACAGGTTGTTCATATTGATTATATTCAATTAATTAATATTAGTGATATTAATAATTCGGTACGCGAATATTCAATGATTTCTAGGACTTTAAAGTTATTGGCGAATAAGTTAGGTATTTCTGTCGTTGGTTATTCACAGTTAAGTCGGAATGTTGAGACAAGGGCTGATAAACGACCCTTTGCGTATGATTTACGAGAATCTGGTGGTCTTGAGCAGGATGCGGATGTTGTTATTATGTTGTATCGGGATGATGTATATAATACAGATACTAAAGATAAAGGTCGGTTGGAGAATTTGATTAGGAAACAACGGGAAGGTGAGACGGGGGTTTTGTTCTCTAAATTTGTTGGTGAAACAAATAAAATTAGCGAGGAATTTTAATGATGAATCGGCAGAGAAGAAAAGGCAGTAATTGGGAGCGAGAATTTGTGAAGTTGATTTCACAAATTCCTGGTTGTTCTGCAAAAAGGATTGCGATGTCTGGAGCGATTGGCACGTATTTAGAAGAACCTGCTTTGATGGGTGATGTTATATTTGTTGTTGATGATTTTCCTAAAAAATTTCGAGTTGAGTGTAAATCTGGTTATGGTGTTAATCAGATTACGCTGAAACGAGAGTGGTTTGATAAAATTAAAAAGGAAGCAGAGAAATCTTATTCTGTGCCATTATTAGCGTTGAAATTCTCAAATGTTCGCGAAAAGGATGCTACAAAATATGTAATTGCTATGGATTTTGACACGTTTGTTTATTTAATACAGTTTCTTATTTCTCTTAAGGAAAAGTTGAACAGTCTTTATAAGTAGTGATGAAAACATTATGGGATTTGATAAAATATTACTACAAGATAAAGTTCAATATTCCTCCTGAGTATATTGAATTTGTGGCTTGTTATTCTATCCTGTTAGACTGTGTGGTTGGTTATAGCACCAAATCTATTGCGAGGCGTCACAAATTACCCCAAGATTATGTTGAATCTGTTCTAGTTGAGTATTTTAACTTTTTTGGTTGGGAAGATGATTTAGATATAAGTCCCATTGCTATTTACAGGAAAACGAATAAAAACTTTGATTATTTTGTTCAGGAGATTTTAACGACATCTGCCTACATTGATTATAATGATTTTAAAAGAATTTTTCTAATTTGTAAAAAGTTTGACGTTTTGGATACGTGGGCAAAGGATATTGAAAAAACGATTGAGTAAAAGGAGTTAAAATATGTCTGCTCTTGTGGATTTACCGGACGTTGACCAGTTACAAGAATTAGTTGAGGAGATTTATAAAGTTTCAAGAGAAATTGCGAAACTTAAGCTTGAAATTAAAGTTAGAGAAGCTGAGATTGTCAGGAATTCTTACTCAGACGAAAAGAAAATTTCTATGTCTTATATTCAAAACTCATTAGTTGTGACTGG
>CAKZPH010000054.1 GCA_937138605.1 uncultured Ignavibacteriales bacterium | reverse complement strand
AAGTATGGCAAACCGTCGTTTAAACAGGTTTTATTGACAATTGTTGATCTATACAGAACCAAAAGAGATGAAATCCTTTCAATCAAAGACAAAATTATTAATTACATGAAGGCAAGGTTTGAAGGTGAAAAGGTTAAAAGTGAAATTGATTTTGAAAAAGTTAGGGATTCATTTGAAATGATTTATTCAGCATATAATTGGGATAAAGGTGGATTTGGTAATGCTCCAAAATTTCCGATGTTTCCTGTATTAAACTTTTGTTTAGATTATTATTACTCTCACAACGATGAAAGGGCGCTCAATCTCGTTGAGCATAATCTTGTTAAAATGCTTTGTGGTGGAATTTATGATCAAGTCGGTGGAGGTTTACATCGTTATTCAACAGATAGTAATTGGATTGTTCCACACTTTGAGAAAATGTTATATGATAATGCGCAATTAATAGGAATAATAGCCAAAGTTCTTTTTCAACGAAAAAATTTGTTTCTTTCTTCCAAACTCAATGAAATAATTGATTTTGTTATTAATGAATTGAAAAATTCGGAGGGTGGGTTTTTATCAGCAATCGATGCTGATTCAGAAGGAGAAGAAGGTAAATTCTATGTATGGAATTATGAAGAACTTTTGAATGCACTAACAGAGATTGAATTTAATTTGTTGGCTAAATACTATTCCGTTAATCCAGATGGAAATTTTGAGGGTAAAATAATCTTGACGCTCAAAGAACCTTTTAATGACAGTTTTATTTCTTCTGATGAGAATAATGACTTGAGGCAAATTTTATCTAAGCTTCGAACTTTGAGAGGAAAACGAGTTCATCCAATAAAAGACAACAAAGTACTAACTGATATTAATTCGCTTTTACTTTCGAATTTATGTCTTGCATTCAGGGCAACATTTGATAATAAAATATACAAGCTTGCTCAAGAACTTGGTAAATTTTTATTGAATAACATTTACGATGAAAATATCTTTCATTCATTTGTTGATGGACACAAATCAATCGATGGTTTTGCTGAGGATTATTTCTTTCTTTCAGATGGCTTGCTGAGTCTTTATGAAATTACATTTGACGAAACATTACTAATAAGGAGTTACGAAATCTTTAATAAAGCTCTTGAAATGTTTTATGATAAACATAATCGAATAGTTTACCAACAAAGGCGTAGTTCTGATTCAATAATCTGTACTACAGATTATTATGACAATGTGTTACCATCATCAACTTCAATGGCTATTAAATTAATGCTGAAATTTGGAAAAATTTTTGAAAATAGTGAATTAATGGACGAATCTGACAAATTATTAAAAAAGTTCTTCGCTCTGACTTTTGATTATCCCTTTGGTGCAGGAAATATCTTAATTAATGTACTCAATAAAACTAACTCACCGGTTGAAATCATCTTTATAGAAGGAGAGGACAATTCCAGTTTAATTAAACTTAAAAATTATTTTCTTTCGAAATATCATCCTAATCAAATAGTTATTTTTAAAGGCAAAGGGTCAACGCTGGATGCAAGTTTTTTGAAGGGAAAAATTGCAATCAAAGAAAAAACGACGGTTTACTATTGCCACGACTTCCACTGCGAGTCTCCAGTAGATGAACTTTGAATTTTATCAATTTTTAGAAATTTAATCTTCAATGTGACAATTTTTTCTTAAATTGAAATACAAAATCTTTTTGATATATGATTAGAATAGAAGGACTTGAATTTTCATATCAAGATGAACCACAACGAAAAATATTGCAGGATATTAATATAAATTTCAACCAAAACGAACTAACAATGATTTTAGGTCCAAACGGATGTGGAAAAACTACACTTATAAAACTAATCGCTAGACTACTCAATCCAGATAAAGGTAAACTACTTCTAAAAAATAAACCATATAATTATTACAATTTGAGGGGGTTTTATAAAAAAATAAGTTATGTTCCACAGAAATTTAATTCTATTTTTCCTTATACCGTTTTTGAAACTGTTATGATGGGTAGAACTTTGAATTTTGGATTTTTACATTTTGAAAGGGAAGAAGATGTAAATAAAGTAATGGATGTTATGGAAAAACTCGAGATTTTGCATCTTGCTAATAAAAGTATAAATGAGATTAGCGGTGGAGAGCTTCAAAGAGTAATTCTCGCAAAAGCTCTTGTGCAAGAAGCTGAAATTTTATTGTTGGATGAACCAAACACACATCTCGACCCGAAACATCAGATTTTCATTTTTGATTTATTAAAGAAATTGATCAACGAAGGTAAAACAGTCATAGCCGTTTCTCACGATTTATCACTTGCTGGATTTTACTCTGATAGAATTATTTTTTTGAAAGATGGAAAAGTTTATTCTGATGGAAATAGAAAGGAGGTTCTGAATAAAGAAACGATCAAAGAGACATTTGAAATCGAAAGTGAAATTGTTTTTAATGATAGTCAGTTGCCTCATTTAATCATAAAACCAAATAATATTTCAGAATGAAAAATATTATAAAAAAAATTCACTTAATGTTTATTCTGATAGTAGGCGAAATCTTCACATTAATTTTATGGTTATTCATAAAACATAGAATTCATGGCCTTTCTATTGCCGATGTAAATCCCTTTAGTACTGGAAATATTTTAATATTTATCATCAGTATTGTTTCTCTTGTTTTTTTAATCTTCACATCATTTGCTCTTTCTCGATTGGAATTGAAGAAAATTCAGATTTATCTCTCGCTTTTGTTGACAACAATTTTAATTTTAATGTTACAGGCGGTTTTACTTGTTAAAGGAGCCAGATTAATTGAAACAATCGATAGTTCTGGATACGAATTTTATAAAGTTTTTAGCACTTCAACTTGGGGTATTTTTCTTTTAATAAAATTATTTCTGATTAGTTACTTGTTCTTTAATTTAATCAAGTCAAGACATCTCGTTTTAATTAAGAGTTTTAATTTGGTTTTCATCTATATCGTAATGCTTTTAGCTTATTCTTTCATTTACATTTTCGTTTTTTCAAGAACATCTTTAGATTATTTTTACAGGAGTGACAGAGTATTTGATTTTGGTGTTGTTTTAGGTGCAGCAGTGTGGAATAAAAACGAACCTAGCCCGATCTTTCAAGGTCGGCTTGATAAAGCAGCTAGCCTCTTTAAGAATGGTACCATCAAAAACATTTTTCTTACTGGTTCCAATGCTCCGGGTGAATTGACTGAAGCATCGGTAGGGAAAAATTATTTGATAAATTTAGACATACCATCAAATAAAATATACACGGAAGAAAAAACCACAAGCACCATTGAACAAATACATTTTATAAAAAATAATCTTATAAGTAAAAATGAATCTCTTTGTGTTATCAGTGATGCATTTCATTTGCCTCGTGTCCGTGAAATTGCACATTTCATTGGACTTGATATAACTTTGATAAGGTCAAATTATAAACTCGAGTTATTAACAAACGTCTGGTATCGAATACGGGAATCAATCTTGCTTTTAATATTTTGGTTATTTGGAATTTGATGCGATGTCACTCATAAATTTTTCTACATAACAATTCAAATTCTTAACTTTGTGTCAAATCATTATAAATTTTATGTCACTATCAAGACGGAAACTTAGAGAAAAGGCACTTCAGATCTTGTATGCTTTCGAACTTTCTAATGATTCGCTTGGGGTAATGTTTAATGAACTATTACAGGACGTAGAAGATGAAGATTCAAAGGAATTTGTAAAATCACTTATTCTACTAACAATCAAACACCGCGAAGAATATGATGAACTTATCAAAGAAGTAGTAAAAAACTGGGAAATACAAAGAATTGCTGTGGTAGACAGGCTTTTGATTAGATTGGCCACTTGTGAATTTTTACACTTCAAAGAAATTCCTCCCAAAGTTTCGATTAATGAAGTAATTGAGATTGCGAAAAGGTATAGTACTGAACAAAGCGATAAATTCATAAATGGCGTTCTTGATGCAATTTTGAAAAAACTTAAAGCTGAAAATCGCATAGTCAAAACTGGAAGAGGCTTGATTGAAACTTAACTCTCACTAAAAATTTGATGTAGTGAATTCATACTGGCAAAAATTATTTTCACCGCAATATCGAAAAGTTTTTTATTGGTCTCTTTTTGATTTTGGTAACACTTCCTTCTCCATTACAATAGTTACATTTGTTTTTGCTGTTTATTTCAAAGAAACTGTTGCTCAAAACCAGCCTATTGGAGATTTTTATTGGAGTTTAGGCACTGGTGTTTCTATGCTCATCGTTGCTTTAGTTTCACCTTTCCTTGGAGCTCTTGCCGATCATTCCGCAGGTAAGAAAAGGTTTTTACTTATCTTTACTCTACTGTGTATCTTTTCTACTTCTTTTCTTTTCTTTGTTGATGCTGGTGAAATACTTTTGGGACTTTTATTATTCATTCTTGCTAACATAGGTTTTGAAGCTGGACTAGTATTCTATGACTCGTTTTTACCCGAAATTACTGAAGAAAAAAATTTTGGAAGAACTTCAGGTTTTGGCTTTGCTATGGGTTACGTTGGTTCGTTTGTATCTCTAATGATAATTTTACCACTCGTAACAAATAATCTGGTTAAATATTCTTTCCCCGTTTCGGCAATATTCTTCTTATTATTCTCAATTCCGCTTTTTTTATTTCTCCCGGATTCCAAAAAGTATACTAAAAGTAATAAATCTTATTTCAAGATCGGTATAGAAAGATTAACATATACTTTTACGCATATAAAAGAATACAGAAATCTAGTTTTATTTTTAGTTTCATTTTTCTTTTACATTGAAGGTGTTAATACAGCCATTTACTTCTCTGGAATTTATGCAAAGTCAACTCTTAATTTTTCTTTTTTAGAACTCACATTGTTTTTTGTAACTGCTCAAAGTACTGCAATTTTAGGCTCAATAATTTTTGGTATTCTTGGTGATTCCATCGGTCAGAAAAAAACTATTCTTATTACTTTATTAATCTGGTTAATTGTAATATTAGGAGCAGCTTTAATTCAAACAAAAATTGAATTTTTTGTAATTGGTTCAATTGCTGGATTAGGAATGGGTTCCACTCAATCCATTAGTCGAAGTTTAATGAGTAAATTAACGCCCCCTGAAAAGAAAACAGAGTTTTTTGGCTTTTATTCAATGTTCGGAAAATCCTCTGCAATTTTAGGTCCAATTGTTTTTGGATTAGTATCGTGGCAAACTGGAAGTCAAAGAGTTGCAATTCTTACAACTGGTTTATTTTTTATAATTGGAATGCTACTCCTCACACGCGTTAAGGAAAATTAATAATTCCTTCTTATAAATCTTGCAAACGTTGTTAATTTTAGATAACTTAACTTTGAAAATGATTTTACAATAAAGTTTATGTATAAAGTTTTTTTGTGGGGTTTATTCTTATCACAGATACTCATTGCAGCGGATAGGAGAGTTGTTGTCATTAAAATTGATGATGCAATAACTCCACCAATTTCAGAATATATCACTGATGGAATGAATAAAGCTCTTGGATTAAATGCTGAGTGTTTGATTATTGAGTTAAATACACCAGGCGGACTTTTAAAAACAACTCGAGTAATCGTAAGTAAAATTCTTGAAGCAAAGATACCCGTAGTTGTTTATGTTCATCCTTCAGGAGCCCAAGCTGCGTCAGCAGGAGTTTTTATAACGCTTGCAGCTCATATTGCCGCAATGACTCCAGGTACAAATATTGGTGCCGCTCATCCAGTCTCTCTTGATAAAGTTGATAGTATCATGATTCAAAAAGCAACCAACGATGCAGCAGCATTTATAAGAACAATTTCAGAAAAACGTAATCGTAACGTTCAATGGGCAGAAGATGCTGTTAGAAAAAGTTTGTCCATCACAGAAACTGAAGCATTAAAACTTAGAGTGATTGACATAATAGCTCAAAATGTATCAAATTTACTGGATATTATTGATTCAATGAAAGTCACAGGTACTTTTGGTGAAAAAATCCTTAATACTGAAGGTGCAGAAATAATTGAGTATGATATGAATCTTTCGCAAAAAGTTTTTCGATTAATTAGTGACCCAAATATAGCTTACATACTTTTGGTCATTGGTTTATACGGATTACTATTCGAATTATATAATCCTGGTTCAATATTTCCTGGTGTGATTGGAATTATTTGTTTAATCCTTGCATTCTATGCACTTCATACTTTACCTGTGAATTTAGCTGGACTTGCTTTGATTATCATTGCTATAATTTTATTTATCCTTGAATTAAATATTGCAAGTCATGGCTTATTAACAATTGGTGGAATTATTTCATTCATTCTGGGGTCAATTATGTTGATTAAAACGGAATCCGTACTTGACATAATTAGAATTTCATATGTTGTTATTTTAGTTTTTGCAATTTTAACTTTTTTATTCTTTTCATTTGCGATCGGATTTGGATTGAAGGCTCTAAAAAGAAAACCAGTGACTGGCCTGGAAGGAATGGTAGATGAGATAGGAGAAGCGATTACTGACTTAAATCCATCAGGTGAGGTAAGAATTCATGGAGAGATCTGGTCTGCTATCTCTGTTGATGAATTTATTTCCAAAGGTAGTAGTGTAAAGGTTGTTGAACTATCCAACCTTAAACTGAAGGTTAAAAAAGCAAATTAGGGGGTGCTTATGATTTCACCAATTTTGATTACAATAATCTTTTTTGTGATACTTATTTTATCAAGTGCCATAAAGATACTTCGGGAATATGAAAGGGGAGTAATTTTTCGGCTTGGAAGGTTGATTGGAGCAAAAGGACCTGGGTTAATTATATTAATTCCAATCGTTGATAGAATGGTTAAAGTGAGTTTAAGAACCATTGTTATGGATGTTCCACCACAAGATATAATTACAAGAGATAATGTTTCATTGAAAGTGAACGCAGTAGTTTATTTTCGAGTGATTCAAGCAGAAAAGGCAATTGTGGAAGTGGAGGATTACCTGATGGCAACTAGTCAGCTTTCTCAAACTACTTTGAGAAGCGTTTGTGGTCAATCGATGCTGGATGAATTGCTTTCAGAAAGGGATAAAATTAATAGGGAGCTTCAGAAAATAATTGACCATCAAACGGAACCTTGGGGCATAAAAGTTTCGAATGTTGAAATTAAACATGTCGATTTGCCTATCGAAATGCAGAGAGCCATGGCAAAACAAGCCGAAGCTGAAAGAGAAAGGAGAGCTAAAATAATCCATGCAGAAGGGGAATATCAAGCAAGTCAAAAGCTGAAAGAAGCTGCCCAAATTATTGAGGAACATCCTGTAGCAGTACAATTAAGGTTTCTACAAACTTTAAGTGAAGTTGCAAGTGAAAAGAATTCAACCACTATTTTCCCAATTCCTATTGATTTAATTAAACCATTTTTGAAGAAAAAGAAGAGCAAAGAGTGATTTTATTGTGATTCAATTATACTTTGGGTTATTCAAGAAATCGAATTTTAAAGTTGCAACTTAAAGATTTAGAATAAAATTCTGAGCTTG
>CAKZPH010000053.1 GCA_937138605.1 uncultured Ignavibacteriales bacterium | reverse complement strand
TTAACAACTCTTAATCCATCCTCTCCATTTGTCAGTGGTCTTCGGTTCTCGTTTATAGCTGAAATAAACTCACTAACAGCTAATGATAACGCTTCTGTTTCATTAACTTTTGGAGAATACATATCACCTGTCCTGTATTGCACCAACATTTTATGTACATCTTCTGTTGATTGAACATCCACTCCACTATCATAAACTTTTATCTTTTCTGTGGGTAGCATATCATCCCATAATAGCATCTTTTTTTGTCCTCCAATAAGTATTCTCCGTATCTTTACTGGTGATAACCAGTTTACATGAAAATGTGCAAAGCAATTATCTTCAAAATATACTGCTATATGTGCTATGTTCTCATGTTCATAATAATTTGCTATTCCATTTGAAGTAATTCCTATTATCTTTTTCCCTAATGTGTAATCCATAATTGAAAAATCATGACAAGCCAAATCCCAAATAACATTAACGTCATGTTGAAATAATCCAAGGTTAATTCGCACAGAGTCGAAATACATTATATTACCGAGAATTTTTTTATCTACTATTTCTTTTATTTTTCTGACTGCCCCGGTATAAATAAAAGTGTGATCTACGAAAATCTTCAAATTCATTTTTTCTGCAATTTCAATCAGCTTCGTAGCCTCATCGGAACTAAAAGTAAATGGTTTTTCAACCCAGATATGCTTTCCATTTTTAAGAGCCTCTTCAGCTAATTGAAAATGTGTTGCAACCGGTGTGGCTATTACAATAATGTCAATTTCAGTATCTTTTAATAATTCCTCACACTTTTCCGTTACACTAATATTTGGAAATCTCTGCTTGGTAAAATTTATTCGTGCTGGATTAGAATCACACCCAACAACTTTATCAACTTCTTTATGACTTAAGAAATTTCTGACTAGATTTGGACCCCAATAACCCAAACCAATTATTCCTACTTTCATTTTATCCCCTTATTTTTTTAATGATTTATTTTTATCCACCACCTTTACCTGAAATAATTACAGGTAAAGTTTTTAGTATCAAGACAGTGTCTAACCATGGAGATCTGTTACTTACATAAAATATATCTAATATTATAGAATCAATAAAATTTACTTTTCCTCTTCCATATACTTGCCATATGCCCGTACATCCCGGCAAAACTTCAAATCTTTTTTTCTGCCATTCTTCATAATTTTCATATTCATATGGTAAACAAGGCCTCGGACCAACCAAACTCATATCTCCTTTAACTACATTTATAAGTTGAGGAAGTTCATCAATAGAATATTTTCTAAGAAATCTACCAACTTTAGTAATTCTATTACTATTAATTACCTTATTAAATTTTCCTTCTCCGTTTCCATTATTATTCATAAACTCTATCATTTTTTGTTTTCTGAATTCATCATCTTCTTCCTTTCCCACCATTGACCTGAATTTATAAAAACAGAATTCCTTACCATTTAGTCCGATCCTTTTTTGTTTGAAGAAGACCGGTCCTTTAGATTCTATTTTGATTATTATTGCTATAATGAGAAAAAATGGTGATAAAATAATCAAAGCAACAGATGATAATAAAATATCAATAATACGTTTATAAAAATTATACAAGCTGAGATTTTTCAATGTTCTGAAATCAACTAATGGAATATTTGCATATCTCTCAATAGGAAGACTTTCATTAATCACATTAAATATATCTGAATGAATTCTAATAGGAATTTTCACTTCCCTACATCTATCAATTATTTCCAATATTTTCTCGTAACTGCAATTCTCTACTGCTATTATTATTTCATCAATTCTTCTTTTTTCTACTATTTCTTTCAGATTCTCAATATTTCCTAAAACATCAAAAATAGAAAGAACTGTTTGTATGTTTGATTCTTTTTCATCAATAAATCCCAACAAATTTATTGCAACCGGGTTATCAATTATCGCTTTTAAAGCAACTTTTTTTGCTAAATTCCCTGTCCCAATAATCACTACATTACTAACTAATATGCTATGTGACTTCTTCTTAATTAGAAATTTCCTTAAAAAAATTACTCTATATAAAACAATCAATAAAGTAGCTACTGTATAGCTAACAATAATTTCATTTCTATTCTCATAAAAAAATTTAGGAAAGAAAATAACTAATATTATACAGGTCGTTAAACAGGAATATAAAATTGACTTTAATATTGCGACTAATTGATGTGACTTTACTAAAATATAGTTCAGCTTGTAAAGATTTTCTGTTCTGAAATATATCAATATAGTAGTAACAAAGAGAAGTATAAATAAACTTAACTCATAGTTAAGATACTTTGAAACTTTAAAGTCAAAAGATAGAATACTTAAAAATGCAGTAATGTATAGAGAAAGCATTAAAAAAAACACATCAGATAAAAGAATAAAATATTTGTATTTCTGTTTGCTCAATCTAACTCACTGATTGTTTTTTAATCAATATACAAAAATCTGATTTTTTTGGAAAATTTACTAAAAATTTTTTCTAATTTTGTTTTAAGTCACTCCCAGTCAAAAAAAATAGCTCGAATGATTTATATTCAATCTTTATAACAATGTATTATTTCATTCGTCGCAAAAATTTACTTTATTACTGTTTGAAAAAATTACTAATTAAGTTACAGACATGATTGATTTGCTCACCTTTTAATTCAGGAAACATGGGAAGAGATAAACCATTTTCTGCTAAATTCTCTGAATTTGGGAAATCACCTTTTTTATATCCTATATGCTCAAAACAAGGTTGTAAATGTAATGGAATTGGATAATGTAAGCCT
>CAKZPH010000052.1 GCA_937138605.1 uncultured Ignavibacteriales bacterium | reverse complement strand
CCCCTTTTGTTAAAATCGAAAGAAAGCTACTAAACGCTTATTTAATTTCCTTACCTGCTAAATTATTTCATTAGCACCATTTTCATAACTTTAGAAAACTGACTTCCATCGTTTCCTGTTATGTTAACTCTACAATAATATATTCCACTATTCAATCTGAATTTTTGGGCATCAAAGATATATTCGTGAGTTCCCTTTAATACTCTTTCATTGAGGATATTTTTCAATTCTTCTCCTAAACTATTGTATAAAGTTATATTCACTATTCCATCCGTAGGTAAAGCGTATACAATTTTTGTTACAGGATTAAATGGATTAGGATAGTTTTGACTGACATAATAATTTTTAATTTCGTGTACCTTCATCAATCTAATTCTATTTGACTTCATAACCATTATTTCAAGTTCATCATCTTCTAATTCGCCAATTAAATCTTGAGTAATTCCATCAATCACTTTTATTCTTGAATTAATTCCTTCAATCTTTATATTCAATGGAAATTCTATTCCTTGTAGATTAATGTCATAAACGGAAGCATTTAAATTTTCAATAAAACTTCCATCAGAAAATCTCACATCAAAAACATTTGCAGGTGGAAGTGGTGGAAGCTCTCCAAATTCCCGATACTTTCCTTCTTCTGTTAAATATAAAATTCCTTCTTTACCATTTTTATCTTTTATAATTATTCTTGGAGATTTACTTAACTCATTTTTGATTTGAACAAAATGGTCAGACAATTCTTTCGATAATGTTGAAGGAATAGTCATTGTACCATTTGAGCTAACTTTTACCCAATAACCTTTTCCTCTTTCCAGAGTTGTAGCAGTTTGATAACCGTTATTGTAACCATAGAATAAAGAAGAGATAATACCAGATGGATTTGTGGTAATGCTTGAAGTTGAAATGTTAGAGTGTAATGGAGCGATAATATTCCAACCTTGATTGACGTTTATAGTGATAGAAGATTGTGGATTTCCAGCGAGATTTTTTGTTTGAGAATTATTGAATTTAAGCCAGAAGCCAAAACCGAGTTGAGCGGTGTTGAGAAGAAAATAGCCGTTGTTGTAGCCGTA
>CAKZPH010000051.1 GCA_937138605.1 uncultured Ignavibacteriales bacterium | reverse complement strand
ACCTTTTCATTGATATCAATTCTAAATTCTTTAAAAAACAATATTAACTTACAATCGAAATATAAACTTTAATTTTTGATTCGTTGACAAGTTGGATAAAATAATGATACTAAAGAAGAACAATCAAGATACAAACCATAATGCATAAGCTCTTTAAATTGAGATTGGTCAAAACTTCAATACCAAGTCAGGAATAGTTAGATAAAGCTTTGACCAATCCAATTTTTAGTTTAGGACTTCAGTTGGATAATTACTTTATAATCAACATTGATTTTGTATCTGAAAAGTTACCAGCTGTAAGTTTATAGTAATAAACTCTACTTGAAAGATTTTTTGCATCAAATTTATGTTCATAGCTTCCGGGTAATCTAAATTCATCAACTAATACACTAACAATATTTCCAAGAACGTCATAAATCACTAATTTGGCACGAACAGGCGATGCCACGTCATATCTTAGAATAGTAACAGGATTAAATGGGTTTGGATAATTATTGTATAACTTAAATTCATCAGGGATCATTTCAGTTTGTTCTATATTTGTAAGTCCGCCATTATTTGTCGTATAACCAATTACGCTTGTCCATATAATGAGTGAAACTGGTTGATCGCAATTGGCAAAACATTTTTCTTGAACAAACCATCCTATATTCTGATCAATAAAAAATATGCTAAAAATTTTTGAAAGCGATTGATGGTAAGGTGGATAAGTTACTGACCAATTCTGTTCACCATCTGATGTAAAAGCAATCAAAGCACGATTTGGATTTCCATTTTGCCAGTGAGCAGCAACCCAACCAATATTTGAATTTAAGAAATAAAAATCCTTACCTCTATTTTCACCAGTTGTTAAGGGTATATCGATCGGAATCCAGTTCTGTCCACCATTTGTAGTTTTTAGTAAAAATCCTGATTGGCCATAATAATTTCTTCTCAATACATAACCATTATTTTCATCAAAAAATTTTATTTTCTCAAAACCTGACATATTATCCAAATACAGTTGATTCCATGTTTGACCACCATTGTTAGTACCAATTATACCATATGGTGGATCAGCCATATCTGAGTTATTCACCGCCCATCCTAAATTCTCACTGACGAAATAAAAAATACTACCACTCAAAAGATTTGTCGTTAAAGGATTCCAAGTCATCCCAACATCTATAGATTTATAAATTTTAGGTTGATTAGTGATTAAATTAAAAACAGACAAGTAACCTACATTTTGATTAACAAATTGAATTTGAACTGCTAAATCACCAGGAATTTGAGAGATAACATATTTTTGCCAGTTCGAACCACTATTTGTGGTTCTCAACACAACCGCACCTTGTACATTTTCAAAACTTCGTCCTTTTGAACAAGCTAACCATCCATAAGTATCATTTAACCACCACATATTCAGAGCCGGATCTATAATTAAAAAAAGAGTATCATTTGAATATGTAAAAACAACATTCCATACTTGGCCACCATTGGTTGTTCTAAGTAAATGTCCATTATTGATGGAAATCCAACCCTCATTTTGATTGAAAAAATGAATTTTGGATAATTCAAGCCCAGGTTGTAATGGATGACTTTGATGTGTCCATTGAGAAAATAAATGACTTTGGTTTGCAAGTAAAAGAATTATAAAAAGAATGGATCGTGTTAAATAGTTCATTTTTAAACTCCCTATAAAATTTTAATAGTTAATATTAAGGTGTGGCAGTATTAAAACAATTTTGGTTTAGTAATTAATCAAAATTTTTTTGAAAAATCATTAACAAAATCTCAATTAGTAAAACCTTTCTTAAAATAAGTTTGACTGAAAAAAGATTATTGAATTATTCAATAATCAAATCAAAGTTTATTTCAATACTTCGCTTACTACGAGGAAAGTAGGAAAGCAATTCACCATTTTTCACCTTTCCACTTCCAATGAAATAATCTTTAAATTTAACACTAACAAAATCAGAATCGGGGAAATGAATTTTAGTCTTATAACCTAAAAAATATTGATGAAATTGTTCCTTGTTTTCCAGAACCAAAACATTTTTTGTTATTAAACCTCCTAAAATTTGCACTGCATCAGTTGATAGGCGCCATCCTGATTTTTTATCATAAGAGGCGAGTTTCACTCCAGCCCGAATTACCTTACATCTAAAAAAATCAAAATCACTTTTTGAAACGAAATAGATATCATTATTTCTTTTCACGTATAAAAAATTCATCCAAAAATTATTATCAATCCCATAATTATCTGATATTTCAAATAATATTTCTTTGATTTTTCCAGATTCAAAATTATAAACCGGAAATTCATTAAAACCAACTAGATCTGTTTTTATCCTTTTCTCTGACTTATCTTCAAAAAAATCTTTTTTCTTAAGTTTAACGATGAAAAATCCTTCATCTACATGACTTGGGTCAATTCTAATTGAATGAAATAATAATGGATTTACACTTTTACCGATCTCATTTCGAATATTTATCCCTTCAATATTAACTTCAATAACATCAAATGGGAATTTTTTGATAAACTTATCGATTAAATATTCATTTTCTTCAAGAGTGGTTGTACAAGTTGAATAAACAATTTCACCACCAATTTTTAGCATCTTTGCTGAAGCGACTAACAATTGATATTGAATCTGAATAAGATTGTTCAGACGATTTATGTTTCGTTGAACCTGAGATTTAGAGAGTCCGTAAGTATCTCCCAGTGCAGTACATGGTGGGTCTACAAGGATCTTGTCAAAATATTCTGGGAAATATTTGGCAATTCGAACACCATCGAAATTTATAACTGATGTGTTCAGAATTCCTAACCTATCCAGATTGGAAAGTAACGCTTTGGTTCTATCTCTGGAAATTTCATTTGCAATTAAAGTACCCTTATTATTCATCAATTCTGCGAGTAAAGTAGTTTTAGAACCTGGAGCAGAACAAATATCTAATACTTTATCATTCTCAGTGGGTGATAAAGCAAGAGCCGAAAGCATTGATGAACGACTCTGTACGTAAATTATTCCTAAAGTATGTTCTAATAATTTACCAAGAGGATATTGGGCATAATAAATTTTCTTTCCAGCAATAACCTGTTCTTTTATAATTGATTCATCTTCCAGAATTTTTGCAAGCTTATCGATAAATTTCTCCTCTATCCAACTAACTGGAAGCTTAAAGGGATTTACTCTAAAATATGGCATAAACTTTTTTAATTACGATGGAAATTCTTGAAGTAAGTTACTTTAAGTTTTTAATTCTTTTTTGTTGATGGTTTGTCTGTTGTTAATACATATTTGTTGGAAGTTCAACTATAAATTCAGTTCCGAATACCTCTTCAGATATAAAATTTACTTTTCCATTAAGATATAATTCAGTTAACATCTTTATACTGTATGTTCCAATTCCTCTGCCTCTACCTTTTGTGCTAAAAGAACGTTTAAATATTTGTAACTTAACATTCTCAGGCATAACTGATTGATTGTAAACTTTAATCAAGACCTTCGACTCAACTTGTAAAACGCTAACTTTAACTATTGAATCACGTTTACTTGCTTCAATAGCATTCTTGATAAGATTAATAATAACTCTTCTTAAGATCAACTTATCACAATTAATAAAAATTTCGTCAGGAATAAACTCTGTTTTAATTGTTATATTTTTTGCATTGAACTGTAATTGAAATAAACTTATTAAACTGTTTATTAAATCTCGCAACGAGAAAATTGAATATTCAGCAACCAGTTCTCCCGTTTCAGCTTCACTGATCATTTTTTGAGAATTGATTTCGTCGATCAATACAGATGTGAATACTAAAGCAAGTTTTTCCATCTCTACTTTTTCATTACTACAAAGCTCGGGCAAAAATTCTAAAATACCTTTCAATCCCGATGCAATATTCAATACGTCGTGAAAAAATATTCTCTCTAACACTTCTTTTCTTCTTTCGGCACTTATATCAATTACACAAAAACTTGTGAAGAGCTCACCATCAACCTTGATT
>CAKZPH010000050.1 GCA_937138605.1 uncultured Ignavibacteriales bacterium | reverse complement strand
ACTTTCTATGTAAATCCAAATTGGATTCTAAGAAACTTGTACAGTAATAAATTATTGCTTTTCTACTTTAAAAAGTTCAAAGAAAGGAATGTTAATTTTTCTAACTTTATCGTTTCATCTCATAGCTTTAACAAATATCTGAAAACACTTCTAAAAAGATTTTTCACCTTCAGTGAGTCTTCCTTTGGCCTTTAAGTATAAAAGTAAAAACTTTCGTGTCTTATGATTTTCCATAAGTGAAAACGTAAACACTTAATGTTATCTATTAAAATCCAGTCAATTGCTCCAATCTTCATTCAACTGCAAAATCTTTGCTTAATAAGTTATTTATAAATATGACAGGAATGGTTTCAGCTAAAACTCTTATAATCTCAAAAATTTTAATTCCCTCAAATTCAACTAATTAGAAATAACTATGACCTAAGTCAGGCTCGAATTTCTCGAGCGCCTCCCACTAAATCTATTTTCTGTTTCAATTCTTTTAAGCAAGTCGATTAACTCAGAAGTTGGAAGGTTAATCTTTTTTGAATAACATTGCATCATAATTACTATCTTCAACAAGTAAAATTTTCAAAAAACTCGTTAAAACTTTACTAATTCTAATAAAATTGATAAAAGTTAGATGGGATTAATAAATATTAGTTTGACAACATTCTAACTATTTGCAGGGTGTTTTGGTAGAAAAATAAAAGCCATGAAAACATGGCTTAATGTGTGGGCCCGGAAGGACTTGAACCTCCGACCCGCTGATTATGAGTCAGCTGCTCTAACCAACTGAGCTACGGGCCCATAATTAACAGAACTTTTGCGATGCAAAATTCCAAAAATTTAATAAAAAAAACAAATCAATCATTATAATGTTTTATTAATTGCGATCTTCGAAATGTAATCTCCAATCGCTAATGAAGCCGTTGCTGCAGGACTTGGAGCATTACAAACATGAATAATATTTTTATCATTCAAAATATAGAAATCATCTAATAAATTACCATCACTATCACAAGCTTGAGCTCTAACTCCTGCTCCACCCTTTTCTAAATCATCCTCTTTTATTTCAGGAACTAAACGTTGTAATGCCTTAACAAAGGCTCTCTTAGAAAATGAGCGATAAAATTCACCAAAACCTACTCTCCAATATTTTCTCATCACTTTATTAAAACCTTTCCAAGAAAAAATTTCATAAACATCTTTAATATCAAAATCTGTTTTTCTATAACCCTCACGTTTAAATGCCAATACTGCATTTGGTCCTGCTTCCACTTCACCATTAATCATTCTTGTAAAATGAACTCCAAGAAAAGGAAACGAAGGGTCAGGCACAGGATAAATTAAATTTTTTATAAGATGCCTACGTTTTTCGCCTAATTTGTAATATTCACCTCTGAACGGAATAATTCTTACATTTAAGTTCGGGTGGGTCAAGCGAGCTAAACGATCTGAATATAAACCTGCACAAGTAACTAAGGTATCAGCTACAAAAGTATTATTCTGTGTTACAACTTCCACCAGCCCATTTTTTCGTTTGATGTCAGTAACTTTTTCATTAAAAATAATTTCTCCACCATGTTCAAAAATCACTTCAAGATATTTCCAACAAACTTCTTTGAAATCAATAATTCCCGTATAAGGAACATAAATCGCTGAAATTCCATTAACATATGGTTCTATTTCTTTGATCATTTCTTTCGAAATTTTTTTTATTTGAGTCAGTCCATTGGCTTGACCTCTCTGATAAAGCTTTTCGAGTGTTTCTAGTTCTTTAGCAGAAGTAGCAACTATTAGCTTTCCACAAATTTCATACTTTATGCCATATTCATTGCAAAAATTTATTAATTGGTGATAGCCATCAATACAATTTTTTGCTTTAAGGCTACCTGGTTTATAATAAATTCCCGAATGTATAACTCCGCTATTATTTCCTGTTTGGTGTTTTGCTATTTCGTTTTCTTTTTCAATTATAAGTAGATTAACATTTGGTTTATTTTTTAAAATTTTAAGCGCCGTTGCTAATCCAACTATACCAGCACCAATTATTATGAAATTATATTTTTTCATTTCTCATAGTAAAAATACTTTTTTAGTTGACCAAAATATTCACCTTTAAGATCTTTCTCTGAAACTAAAGGATTTTCCACCATCCAATCAATGTTCAAATAAGGGTCATCGTATCTTATAATCCGCTCTGATTCTTTATGAAAAAAGTTTGTGCATTTGTAATGAAAAATAGCCTCATCTGATAATACAGAAAAACCATGAGCAAATCCTGCCGGTATAAAAAGTTGTGTTTTGCTTTTCTCTGAAAGAATAAATTTAAAAACCCTACCGTATGTAGGAGAATTTATTCTTAAATCAACAGCTACATCAAGAACTTCGCCAATTAAAACCTGACATAATTTCCCTTGTGCAAATGGTTCTATCTGAAAATGTAATCCTCTAATCGTTCCCTTTTTCGAAAAAGAAAAATTATCTTGAACAAACTCAAAGTGAAAATCATACTCAGCAAGTTTTGCCTTATTGTATGATTCAAAGAAATAACCCCGATTATCTTCAAAAAGATCTGGTTGAATTATTAAAAGTTCTGGAAATTCTGTTTCTATGAATTTCATACATCAAACTCGTTTAAAACTTTTTCAAGATAATCACGGTAGGTAGATTTAGGTAATTCATTGATTAAATTTTTAAAATCATCTTTAGAAATGAAACCTTTATAAAAAGCTATTTCTTCTATACAAGCTACTTTCAATCCTTGTCTATCCTCTATTACGCCAAAAAAGTTTGAGGCTTTTAGAAGTGCCTCTGGAGTTCCTGTATCTAACCAGGCAACACCTCTACCTATCTTTTTAACTTTTAACTTATCCATCTTAAGGTAAGTTAAATTAACATCCGTAATTTCCAGTTCGCCTCGTTTAGATGGTTTTAATTCTTTTGCGATCTCAATTACCTGATTATCATAAATATAAAGTCCTGGCACTGCATAATTTGATTTTGGGAATTTTGGTTTTTCTTCGATTGAGATAGCTTTTCCATTGTCATCAAATTCAACTACACCATATCGTTCTGGATCACTAACCTGATAGGCAAATATTGTTGCTCCATTTTTTTGTTTTAATGCTTCATAAAAGAAGTCAAGTTTTCCATAAAATATATTGTCACCTAAGATTAATGAAACGTGGTCGTTTCCGATAAAATTCTCTCCAATTATAAAAGCTTCAGCAATTCCATTTGGTGCTTTTTGAATTTCGTATGAAATATTTAACCCCAGATGTTTCCCGCTATTAAACAGTTTTTGATATAAATGAATTGAGTCTTCATCACATATAATAAGTATATCTTTAATTCCACCTAACATTAAAACTGAAAGTGGATAATAAATAAGTGGTTTATCATAAATAATTGCAAGTTGTTTTGAATAAACTTTAGTGATTGGATATAACCTTGAACCAGATCCTCCTGCTAATATAATACCTTTCATGTGAATTCTTTAGAAATTTTTGACTAATTAATTGTTGTTAAATTAATTCAAAATTAAATAATACTTTCATCTAATTAAATAGAAACCGATTCAAGATATATTTCGATTTTTGAATATTTAAGGAATTGAATCTCAATTTGCAGTTTGTTAGCTAAAAGTTAGTATTAAAAGTAATTGCTGTATAAATTTTTGCGTAGAATAATTCTATATTATAAAAGTTATTGATAAAGAAGTTCCCCTATTTAATTAGATATTAATTAGCTTCATAAGTGATATATATAATATTTTGAGGGTCAATTCTATTAAGTGGTGACTTTAAATCATACTTTAAAAGTAAATCATTTAATTGAGAGTACAAAAATTATATTCTAAAAATCATACCCTAAGAATTTACTACAAGTAATTTTCGAATTTTGACATTAAAACCATTAGATTAATGAATCATACCGATGTTTGATTTTTCAATTATTCAACGTGAGTGTAAATAAGAAATCTGAAATAACCACAGACCTTGAATCTGTACCATGTAAAAAATTTTTTAAAAAATATATCAAGCTTGATAAGAGTGAATTAAGAATTAAACCGCAATATTAAACAACTTAAAGCATTCTGCTTCAAATTAAATCATAACTTTCTTACAAAACTTTTAAAGTTTTTTTCACTAGGATATTTTTACGAACATGTTCTAAAGACTTTACAATAAATTATACAGGGTCAGATTACTCTTTGTAAACTGAATTTTTACTTTGCTATGATGCCCTGATCTATAAATTATTAGTATGATAATAATGGTGAATTTTATGAGATTTATTTTTTTGAAAAAAGAGTAGCTTTTTGCGGAGAGGGCGGGATTCGAACCCGCGGTACCGGTATTCCCAGTACGGCGGTTTAGCAAACCGCTGCCTTCAGCCACTCGGCCACCTCTCCAATAATATCAAATAACTTAATGAACAGAGACTTATTAAATTACTTTGCAAAAATAAAAAAGTGAATAGTAAAAGAAAAATTATAATAGCGTTCGTGTAAAATTTAATTCATCAGATAATTTTTATTTATTAATATCTAAGTTCGCATCTTATCTAATAATTTATTTAA
>CAKZPH010000049.1 GCA_937138605.1 uncultured Ignavibacteriales bacterium | reverse complement strand
CTTCTTTTATACCAATTTTATCGGCACTAAAACGAATGTGGCCAATTGGTGACTTGAAATACGCCACATCAAAGTGATCATTCATCGTTCTTTCTCCCATAATTTTATTACTTTGTTTAACACTAATTTGAAAATTTTTAAATAATAAAAAAGAAACTTTTAACAAACATTACAATGAGAATAACATAATCTTTAATTTAAGGAATCGACAAGGGCTTATCTTTAAAATTATTCCGAACTTATGAGCTTATTTATTTCGTTTGTCAAACCAGTGGTTCTTGAGGTAACTATTTCGTGTTCTTTAAAAACTCCCTTCTTATTGTAATGGAATTTATATACTGCTTTCAACTCACCTTTTGTAAAAGTGTAAATTTCATGGTATTGCTTGTGCTCAATATTTGAAATACAAATTCCATGTGGTGATAATTTACTTTTAAGTGTTTCATATAATTCTCGTAAAAAAGGTTTACTGTCATCAAACTGAAAGCCAATTTCAAAATTTAAGTTTTTTGATTTAATTCACCTTCCACTACAATTTCCTTACCCTTTAAAATATTTAACTTATCCATCATACGAACAATCCAGCTTTTTTCTTTATTCGCATTAACATAAAAATTTGTAATTTTTTCTTCTTTATTATAGGTAAATATCAGTTCAACAAGCTCATCTCCCCTTGCAATTGTATAAGATTCTTGAAATTTAAGATGTTTAATTGACCGTACTTCAATTCCATCATCACGAATTAGAGAAACAATCCCCAGATACATCTTCTTGAGAAAATTCCTATCCGATGGAAAGTAGTGGTGGATTTCCCACTCACGAATTTCAGAATCTAATACAAAAACCATTTCATTATAAGAGCTTGCTAACTTAGAATTTGGTTTTATTGGAAAACTAACACTTATATGTGGCGCATTAGCATAATATAAAATCTCTTTCGCTCGCGTGATAGCTGTATACAACCAATGAAAATACTTTTTGTTAAAATAACCTATTGGTGAACGACAGTTTAGAAAAACATATTTCCATTCACCACCTTGAGCTTTATGACAAGTAATAGCATATCCAAACTTTACCTGCAATGCATTAAAATAATCATCATTCAATAACCTTTCTTTGAATTCTAAAGTACCTGGCTTTAAATGTTTATTATTTATTTTAAATAAGACATAAAGTGCCTGGTACTCTTCACGTGTTAATGTGACTTCATTAGAATAAAGTGCATTTTCTATGATTAAAACTAAGAATTCATCAGTAGAAAAATCAGTTTTTACTGCAGCTCTTCTGAAAAATAAATCTACTTTAGTTTCATGAATCACTCCATTTTTATTCTTTCTCTTAAGCGAAACACGTCTGATTTCACGAGGACCTGTTTCAGTTACTATAATAAACTCACCGTTTAGCAATGAATATTTGTAATTATTCTTCACGACTATCAATCTATCTCCAACTTGTAAATCTCTATTATCACCCCACAATCTTTCACGAATCATTAGATTATAATCTTGAACCGTTTTATTTGAGTATGCAATCATAATTAAATCTTTATCAGAAGATTCCTTATACTTTTCGAAATATTCTTCTATAAGTTTAACTTTGGTCACATCAACAATATCTCGACAATTGGGCTCCAAATAGATTTTATTAAAATTATTTTGAGTGTACCAGGTCCTTATCTGATTGGCATTTTTAAGTATTCCACTATCCAGTTTTTGCCTGACGATTTCTTTCAATGTGAATTCACGTACAGTAAGATTAAAATTAGTTTTGAGATAGGATGAATCAAGCGCAGGAGAAAAATTCATGTCAATAGGAGGAAGCTGACAATCATCCCCAATTAAAATTAATTTTCTTTTGTTCAGTTCATTTAATGAATCCCGTATGTATTCAATTAAATCAGATAATAACTTTCCGCTACCAAATCTTAAAAATAAATCCTCATTATATGAATCAGATATCATTGATGCTTCATCAATTATATAAATTGCATTGTCACTATCTTCGTTTTTTTTAAGCTTGAAGAAGAACTTAGGAACTTCCGTTGTTTCTACTTGTTGCTTATCATTTGTATCATCAAGAAAACAAATTTGTAATTTGTAATAATTCTTTCTTAAAGTAATTTTCTCTTTATACTCAACTATTTCTTTGGAAGTGTATATCATTCTATGAATAGTGGAAGCAGTTTTCCCTGTCTTTTCTTCGAGTATTTTTGCAGCTCGTCCGGTAGGTGCTGCTAGACTAAATTTACCTTTGACCGCAGAAAGGTAATCAGTCAAACCTCTTACTATAAAAGTTTTCCCAGTCCCTGCTGCACCTTTTATTATAAAGCAAAAATCATCACTATGAAGGAATTCCTCTAGCTCATCAACCAATTCTGATTGGCTGCGTGTAAGTTCGTAATAATTAAAAAAATCCTTTAGTCTTAATTTATAATCCCCACCATTCATAAAGCATAGCAATTTTTTTGAATTTAAGTTAGTTTTGAAGTATCAAATGTGCAATCGAATGTCGATTTAATTATTTAGATAATAAAAATTTTTTTTAACAACATAATTTTCAATAAAATTACTCTAAATAACTTAGGTCAAAAAGAAAGTAAAGACAGACGATGTTAAAACTCGCAAAAGTAACAAAGAAATTTGGTGATTTTGTTGCTGTTGATAATATCAATTTAGATATTAAAAAAGGAGAATTCTTTGGTTTTCTTGGTCCGAATGGTGCAGGTAAAACAACAACTATTAAAATGATTACAGGGTTATACACTCCAACAAGTGGAAAAATTTACGTCGGAGATATAGATACTCAAAAATTCCCAGTTGAAGCAAAAATGCGCATTGGATACGTACCAGATGAACCCTTTTTATATGATAAATTAACGGGACTTGAATACCTATATTTTTCTGGTGGACTTTATAAACTTGACAAAAAACTTCTACACGAACGAATCAAAACAATTATAGATCAACTAGAAATAGATAACTGGATCAATAAATTTACTGAAGAATATTCACGAGGCATGAGGCAACGAATAGCAATTGCTTCAGCTCTTCTTCATAATCCTGAGCTGATTGTGATTGATGAACCAATTGTTGGATTAGATCCACAGAGTGCAATAATTGTTAAGAATATTCTAAAGCAAAAATCAAAAGAAGGTTCTACCATTTTTATGTCTACTCATCTTCTTTCAATTGCTGAAGAATTATGTGACCGTATAGCAATTATCAAGGATGGAAGAATAATTTTTGAAACTAATTCAGCTTTTTTAGAACAGTTAAAATCTCAACACGATGGGAAATTTGAACATCTATTTCTACAAATTACACAGAACAAAGCTGAAGATATTTCTAAATCAAATGAATCATGATTAGCGATTTACTTCAATTATTAAAGTTTAAATTCAAGCTTTCTTACAATTCAGCAACAAAATCAATTAAAACTATCGGTGGTGCATTTCAAACTATTATTTCCACATTCATATTTTTAGCATTCGGAGTTGGTGTTTTTCTTTTTACCAAAACTGCACTCCATCTCGTATTAGAACAATTAAATATCGGACTATTTCTGCTTCATCGTTTTATTAGTATGATATTATTTGTTTTTTTCCTCTCGATAAACGCTGGTAATATGATTGTTGCCTTTTCTATGATTTTTAAGTCACGCGAAGTTTCAGAGCTTATGACAAAACCAATAGAACACTCTAAACTTTTCATTTTCAAAATGTTCGAGAGTATTTTTTATAGTTCTCCTGTTTTTCTTCTGGTTGGACTAGGAGTACTTGCAGGTTATGGTACATACTTCAATATGCCATTGTTTTTCTATCCCCTTGTGTTCCTTTTTCTCTTTTTACCGTTTGTATTTATATCAGCCATACTAGGTATCATTGAATTAATTCTTTTATTACAGTTAGCACGTAAGTTTGAAATTAAGAAAATTGCAACTGGTGTAATTATCGTATATCTTATCTCTTTAATTGGATTTTTCCAGATAACGAATCCTAAAAATCTTGTTAACTCAGTAATGAATTATTATCCTAACATAAATTTTGACTTTCACTTTCTTGATCCAAAGTTACTAATATTCTTGCCAAACCATTGGTTCTCAGAAGCAATTCTCCTCTTTATTCGGAATGATTTCAATCTAAGTTTTCAATATATCTTAATGATAAATCTCGTTTTTTTAACAATTTTCATTGCAGCGATAGCTGTGGGAACAAAATTTTATTATAGCTCTTTTAGTTGCGCACTTCAGTTAAAAAATATTTTTTCTCGCCATGATAAAAGAGAAAAGATGTTTAGAAACAATTCAATTTTTAATTTCACTTATGACTCTCCATTTGAAAAACAAACTGAAGTCATTCTAAAAAAAGAATTTTACCAATTCTTTCGAGATCCAGCACAATGGATACATCTTTCTGTTATTATTTTTTTGATAATTCTCTTTATCACAAGCATTGCTAAAGTTGATTTGATGGCTACACTACCATTGATGCAATCAGCTACCTACTTGATTATCTTTATTTTCAATGCTTTCCTGATTTCTTCAATAACATTGAGATTTCTCTACCCGATAATTAGCATAGAGGCTGAAGCTTTTTGGAAAATAAAATCTTCCCCATTAAAAATTGAAAAAATTATAAAATTAAAATTCTTCCCATCATTTTTAGCGACACTAATACTTTCAGAAGTATTAAACTTTTTTTCTCATTTACCTATTCGAGAACATACAATTCTATTCATTACTTCATCGATTAATATCATTTTTGCATCAACAACATTATCTGCAATAAATTTTGGAATGGGAAGTTATTTCATAACATTCAATGAAAAAAATCCTGTGAAGATTGCTTCATCACAAGGTGCAACTATCGCTTTTTTAATTAACCTCATTTACTTGATTCTACTAGTAATAGTCTTATTCATACCAATCAACGAATACTTTTCTCAATCTATTGTAAGTGATAATCTAAAAATTAAGTTTATTTTCTCATCATTGATACTTTTAATTACGAGTGTAATTTCCCTTATAATAAGTTTTGTAGTTAGTAAGAAAAAACTAAGCTCAGATTTTTAGAATTATTTCAAAATGAATTCAATTCTATTCAAATCACCATCAATCAAGTGATTTGGTTCAATTGAAAGTATTTTACAGATAAGTGGATATACATCTATATTCCACAAAGTCCCAGTCTTATAACCCTTCCTAAAAGCTGGACCTTTAGCAATAAAAATTCCGTGCATATCAAGGTGGTCTTTCTCATATCCATGATTAGCCTTTAAAGAATATGAAGTGCTCCTTGACAAAAAATTATTATCAACTAAACTCCAACCAACATCAGCAATTACGATTATTGGGAAAATGAAAGGATACTTACTGAAATTATAATACGATGGAATGTTTTCCTTTTTATACACACGATAATTTTTTTCATTCTTCTTTAATACTTGATATACCTCTTCAACTTTATTTCTCTCAACATCAATCATCATAACTGGTCCGGTTCCATCAAATTTGCATTTGTAGTCTTTGAGAATTTCTTCAATGTTAATTCTTCTTTCTTCATCAATATCTGTCATCCCATGGTCTGAAACAAGAATTAAATTAATCTTATTATCCCATCCTATTTCATTTAATTTATAAATTAATATCCCAACCATACTATCCACCATAGCTATAGCTTCGTTAGTTTCTTTAGAATTAGTTCCAAAACGATGTGCTTTTGAGTCTGGTTCGTCAAAATACAAAGTGATTAGTTGTGGTCTTTTATCATCAGGAAGTTTAAGCCATTCGATTACACCTTCAATTCGTTTAATGTAGGGAAGATTATGGTCATAATGATAAAAATAAGTTGGTTGTTTTATTGGAAGATTTTGCTCTGAACCCACCCAGAAAAAGCTCGCCGATTTAATCCCGTTTCTGTTTGCTGTCTCCCAGATTGCTTCACCTTTGTACCAGATATGATTTCTAACAGCAACAGTATCACCAATCCTATATCGTTCATTTGAAAATGGATTGAGAATTGAATTTGAAATAATTCCATGATTTTCTGGAAACATTCCAGTTACTAATGTATAGTGATTCGGAAATGTTTTAGTTGGAAATGCTGGTCTTAATGATAGTGCATAAACTCCCTCATTCCGAATTTTCTCAAGATTTGGAGTAATTCCACGATTTAGATAGTCCCAACGAAATCCATCAAATGAAACTAATAACACATACTGTTTATCAAAAGAAAATATAAGTGAAAATGAAAATAGAATGAGAACAATTATTTCCATTAGAATTAATTTAATTTTTACGTTCATTTCACCGACTCCTCGATGTTAACTGGTTTTAATTTCTAAATAAATCTTTATTTCGAAATTAAATTTTTACAAAGAACTTTACACATTTAATTTTTAATTCTTGAAAAACTCCTCAAAACAAAATACCCTGAAGCTCGTCCACTATAATATAATGCACAGAGATTTAAATGATTAAACAATAAATTATTGTGGTTATATTTTGCATTTTATGAAGTCTAAAGAAATATCAAATCAAAAAACTTTCTAAGATAAAATAAACCACAAAAAACAAAATCAATGTTTAGTTATATTTGAACTAATATGAAACTGATACTCTTAATTACTCAAAGAATTTTAAGGACGGGAAAACAATCTAAATTTATTTCCACAATCACGTTAATCTCGATCCTAGGAGTTGCTTTAGGAGTAACCGTTCTCCAGATCGCTTTATCTGTTTTGAACGGTTTTGAAAGAGAACTCGAAAATAAACTAGTAGGATTTCATTCACATATTGACATAACGCCAATTCAAAGTAATTTCCTACCCTTTAACGATGAAGAATTAAAGAGGTTAAAATCAATTCTCAAAGATGATTATGCAAGGATATCACCTTATGCAGGACAGATGGCTTTGATTAAATTTAATAAATTTGAAGAAGGGGTGTATATCAAAGGAATTTTACCTGAATTTGACTTAAGCGATTTAAAGTACTCAATTGTAAAAGGTTCTTATCATCTAACTGATTCAACAGATACTCCTTCAATAATAATTGGAAACAAATTAGCACGCAAACTTGGAGTTAAAATTAATGATTATGTGCTTGCCTTTGCACTTCAAAGTTTTGTCATAACTCCATCCATTGATGATATAAAATATATCAAATTCAAAGTCATAGGTATATATGAATCAGGTATGTCTGAATACGATGACCTTTTTGCTTATACTCATCTTAATGTGACTCAAAGGCTTTTCGACTTAAATAATAACGTTAGTGGATATGAGATCAAACTTATAGATCCAGGTAAAGCTAATTTTTATGCAAAACTCATATCCGTTCAATTTGGAAATATCTATAATGCAAGGTCAATTTTTCAAGTTTATCGTCATATATTTAATTGGATTGAACTTCAAAAAAAACCAATTCCAATTGTTTTAGCACTCATAACAATTGTTGCAATTTTTAATATTATCACTACTCTTTTGATACTCGTCTTTGACAAAACAAATACTATTGGAATTTTACGAACCATTGGATTAACTCAAAAACAAATAATTACAATATTTTTGCTTTGTGGTTTATTTATTGGTTTGATTGGAACTGTTCTAGGCAATTTATTATCAATTATTCTTCTTAAACTTCAAATCGATCTAAACATTATAAGAATTCCAGAAGGAATTTATTTTTTGGATAATGTACCAATTCTTATGGAAATAAAATCATATTTATTAGTATCATTTATTAGCATCTGTTTATCGGTTTTGTTTTCATTAATTCCAGCAAGATTTGCTGGACGAATAAACATATTAAAGGCAATAAGATTTAGTTAAGATGAAATTAGAATCTTTCATAGCAATAAGATATTTGAAATCAAAACACAAAACTCATTTTATTACTATTATTTCTTTTCTTTCAATACTTGGAATTACAGTTGGTGTTGGAGCATTGATTGTTGTGCTATCTGTATTTAATGGATTTAGCAAAATTGTAACAGATATTCTGATTAGCTTTGATCCACACGTAAAAATTGTATCAGAAGTTCCTGAAGGAATAAATTCAAGTCATCCTATTTTATCAGAGTTAAAAAAAAATCCATTCATTCTATCCTTTAGTCCTTATGTGAGTGGGAAATGCGTTGCTTATTCAAGCGAAGTAATTAAAGTTATCAATCTGATTGGAATTGGAACGGAAAAAGATTTTGAACTAACTGGGTTGAAAAATAGCATTACCTTTGGAGGATATAAGTTTAATGAAAAGGGAGTGCCATCAGCACTTATTGGAATGGAATTATCCTCTCGTCTAAAATTAAACGTTGGCGATACTCTAACAATAGTTAGTCCTGATAATTTCGAAAACGTTTTAGCTCAAATTTCACTTCCTAAATTTCAGACGTTTGTTGTTAGTGGAATCTTTCACACACATAACAAAGACGTTGATGGAATAAATATTTACGTAGGTTTAACTCATGCTCAGTATTTGCTTGGATATGAAAACAAAGTTTTAGGTTATGAAGTTAAGTTAAAAAGTCTTAAAGACGTAAACAAAGTAAAAAAATATTTTGAGGCCTTAACAGCAAACGAAAAAATGAAAGTTCTCTCATGGTTTGATCTTCATAAAGATCTTTATTCTGTAATGTTAATCGAACGATGGACAGCTTACATCATATTAAGTCTAATTATAGCAGTCGCAACTTTTAGTATTTTTAGCTCGCTACTTATGACAGTCTTAGAAAAGAAAAGAGATATAGGTATACTTAAAGCAATGGGTGTAAGTAATGTTAGTATATTAAAGATTTTCTTACTTGAAGGAGTTTTAATTGGAATTATTGGAACAATCTTAGGTACCTTAACAGGATTATTGGTTTGCTTTTTACAAATAAAATATAAACTATATCCCTTAAATCCAGATATTTACATCATTGATGCATTACCTGTATCAATTCAAATTCCTGATATAATTTTCATTAGTCTAATGGCAATCTTCTTATCTACGCTTGCTGCTTATTTTCCAGCAAAAAAAGCCGTTAGCATAAATCCAATTGAAGCAATCAAATGGGAGTAGGATGAATTCATTTAACATAAATCATGAGATAATTCTTAAATGCAACAATATCAAAAGAAGTTTTACCATAGATAAAAAAATAAAATTAGAAGTTCTTAAAGGAATTTCTCTGGAAGTTTATCGTGGAGAAATTCTAGTTATAATTGGAGCATCAGGTGCTGGTAAAAGTACTTTGTTACATATCCTAGGAACAATAGATAGACCCGACGAAGGTACATTAACCATATACAATACTGATGTGTTCAAACTAAAAGATGAAGAAATTTCAAAATTCAGAAATAGGTACATTGGTTTTGTATTCCAATTTCATCATTTACTTCCCGAATTTACAGCTCTTGAAAATGTTATGATACCAATGATTATAAATCAAAATAATTTTTATAATGCTAAGACAAAAAGCATAGAATTATTAAATAAAGTTGGACTTGAAAAAAGAATAAATCACAAGCCTTCAGAACTATCTGGTGGCGAGCAACAAAGAGTTGCTGTTGCCCGTGCACTTGCAAACTCACCTGAATTAATTTTTGCTGATGAACCTTCGGGAAATTTAGATTCAGTAAATAGTGAAATGTTACATAATCTAATACGTAGATTAAATGAGGAAGAAAAACAGACTTTTGTAATTGTTACTCATAATCAGAATCTTATGGATATTGCTCACCGTGTTTTTGAGATAAAAGACGGAATACTTTCAGCAAAAGAAAAAAATAGAAACTCATACAATCATTTACAAAAATCTTGACTTTATAAATCTCTTTTTGCATTATTGAATAGAGTTGATTGAAAAATTTAAATCACTAGGTAGTCAGTTGTTTTTATGAATTTTGTTTTGAGTTTTTATTAAAGCTTACTACTTAGTTTTTTGATAAATATGACTCCGCAATCAGTACTTTTTGATACGTTGTTTTAAAAATTATGAAACAAAGTTATTCACCAAATAAAACACGATTGCGAGAACCAGTTGTTCCGCGTCAAAAGTTCCCTCCAGGAAAAGTATTCATACTCGTTGAGAGATGTAAGGGGTGTCAGTTTTGCGTCGAATTTTGTCCGAAACAAGTTCTAACTTTATCGCCTCGCTTTAATGCGAAGGGGTACCATTATCCTGTTGTAGAGAATCCGGATTTATGTGTGAATTGTCAGTTGTGCTATTATCTATGTCCCGAGTTGGCGATTTACGTTGTAAGCAATAATAATAACCATACTATTCAAAAGTAAAAAACTGATGGCAAAGCGAGGTCCCGTTTTAACCGGGGAGCATTTTCTTCTCGGTGATTTTGCCTGTGCAGAGGGTGCACTAGCATCAGGTTGCCGATTCTTCGCAGGTTATCCAATCACTCCCAGTACAGAAGTAGCTGAGCGAATGGCTGAAAGACTACCAGAAGTAGGTGGAATCTACATTCAAATGGAAGATGAAATTGCATCTGCTACAGCAATTCTTGGTGCAGCCTGGGCCGGGGCTAAAAGTATGACTGCAACCTCTGGTCCTGGCTTCTCCTTAATGATGGAAGCTTTTGGTTTAGCAATATTGACAGAGACACCTACAGTAATAATAAATGTCCAAAGAGCTGGACCTTCGACCGGATTGCCTACAATGGTTGGCCAGGGTGATATGATGCAAGTGCGATGGGGGTCTCATGGACCATATGAAATCATAGCTTTAGTTCCAGAATCAGCACAGGAATGTTTTGATTTAACAATTAAAGCTTTTAATTTATCGGAAAGATATCGTGTCCCTGTATTTGTGATGACCGATGAAGAAATTGGTCACTTAACCGAAAAAGTTGTAATTCCACCACCAGAAAAAATTGAAATCTGGGAAAGAAAACTTCCTACTGTTCCTCCTGAAAAATTTAAAACATATCAAACAAATGGTGATTTAGTTCCACCAATGGCTCACGCTGGAAGTGATTATAGAGTTTTCTTTGAAAGTTTAACACATGATGAACGCGGTTATCCTGTAATGAAAGCAGATGCGCACCAAAAACTTGTCAAAAGACTTGTTGATAAAATTGTATTAAATCGTCACAAAATTATTGAGTATGAAGAAAAATATACAAATGATGCTGAAATAATAGTTTTGTCTTACGGAATTTCTGCAAGAGTTTCGAAGCGAGCAGTAAGAATGGCTAGAGAAAGGGGCTTGAAAGTTGGAATGTTTAGATTAATTACTGCATGGCCATTTCCTGATGAACGTGTTCACGAACTTTCAAAATTTGTGAAAGGATTTGTCGTCCCTGAGATAAACATGGGACAAATGGTTAAGGAAGTTCAGCGTGTTGCTACAGATAACTGTCAGATTCAACTTGTCCCCCATGCAGGTGGAGACATCCATGAGCCAGAAGATATACTTGAAGCTATATATCAAGTCCACGATGGAAAAGCACCTCGACGCGGTGATTTATTATTAGCAATGTAAAACTTTATAAAGTTTGAAGACCTATGGCACGAATTGGTGTCTTCGTATGCCATTGCGGTGAAAATATTGCGCGAACGGTAGATATTGAGAAATTAACACAGGAAATTTCAAACATCTCGGGCGTAGTTTACTCCAACCACTACAGATATGTTTGCTCCGATCCTGGTCAAAAAATGATTAGAGATACAATTAAAGAGCATAATTTAACTGCCGTTGTTGTTGCCGCATGTTCTCCATTGATGCATGAAGTCACATTCCGCCGAGCCGCACAAGAAGCTGGTCTGAATCCTTATTTAGTCGAAATGGCAAATATACGTGAGCATTGCTCCTGGGTACATCAAGATAAAATTAGAGCTACTGAGAAAGCGAAAGAAATCGTTAAAACAATAATTGACAAGATAAAATTTGCAAGGCCGCTTCAAACCATACAAGTCCCAATTACAAGAAGAGCACTTGTTATAGGTGGTGGTGTCTCAGGAATTCAGGCCGCATTAGATTTAGCTAAATCTGGCTTTCAAGTTACACTGATCGAAAGACAACCTTCGATTGGTGGAAATATGGCAAGGCTTTCCGAGACATTTCCTACTCTGGATTGCTCCCAATGTATTCTTACACCGAAAATGGTTGAAGTAAATCGTCATCCCAATATTGAATTAATTACTTATGCCGAACTTGAAGAAGTTTCAGGTTATGTTGGTAATTTCAAAGTTAAAATTAAAAAGAAGCCACGATATGTAATTGAAGATTTATGCACTGGATGTGGAGATTGCGCAAACGTTTGCCCTGTCTCTATACCGAATGAATTTGATAGAGGATTAAGCTGGCGAAAAGCTATTTATATTCCATTTCCACAAGCAGTTCCTGCAGTTTACACGCTTGATGAAAAATCTTGTTTGGGACTAAATCCTTTAGCTTGTGAACGATGTTCGCAAATTTGTACAGCTAAAGCAATAGATTATCAACAAAAACCGGAGATTATTGAAAGAGAAGTTGGTGCAATTATAGTTGCAACTGGATACGAACTACTTCCAGCTGAACAGGCAAAAGAGTATGGGTGGGGAATTCATCCTGACATCATGGATGGTTTAGAATTTGAGAGAATGTTATCAGCTTCAGGCCCAACAAATGGAGTAGTAAAGCGCCCATCTGATGGTAAAACACCTAAAAATGTTGTGTTTATTCAATGCGTAGGCTCACGTGACCCGGCTCGTGGCGTACCTTATTGTTCGAAGATATGTTGCATGTATACAGCTAAACATGCTCTCCTTTATAAACATAAAGTCCATGACGGAAATGCTTACATATTTTATATGGACATACGCGCTGGTGGAAAAGGATTTGAAGAGTTTGTGACACGCGTCATGGAAGAAGAAAGGGTTCTTTACATTAGAGGAAGAGCATCAAGGGTGATTCCCCTCAATGGTAAATTAATTGTTCAAGGAATTGACACTTTAAGTAATCAAAAAATTGATATTGAAGCAGACCTTGTTGTACTTGCCACATCCATAGTTGCAACTCATCAAAATGGTCTAGATTCAAAATTAAAAATCACTGCTGATCAATTTGGATTTATTAAAGAAGCACATCCGAAATTAAGACCTGTCGAAACCATGACGGCAGGAGTTTTTCTCGCAGGGGCTGTTCAAGCACCAAAGGATATTTTAGAATCAGTTGCTCAAGCAAGTGGCGCAGCAAGTAAAGTTCTTGAATTATTCTCAAAAGGCATGATTGAACGTGAACCTATTGTTGCTCAAGTAAATGAAATGACATGCTCTGGATGCTTTGATTGTTTGAGAATCTGTCCTTACGGAGCAATTCAGAAAAAAGAAATCAAAGATAAACAGGGTAATATTATAAAATATGTAGCAAACGTTAATGACGCTGTATGCGGTGGTTGTGGTGCATGTACTGTTAACTGTCGAAATCACAGTATGGATTTGTTTGGATTTACCGATCAGGAAATTTATTCAGAGATAATTGCGATTGCATAAGTAGTATGAATACTCAAAATCAAAATAACATAAAGATTGCAGCGTTTGTCTGTAACTGGTGCAGTTACGCAGGCGCAGATTCAGCAGGTACTAGCCGTCTACAATATGATGATAGTATTAGAATCATTCGATTCCCTTGCACTGGTAGAATTGATCCAATATTCATTATAAAGGCATTTGAAACAGAAGTTGATGGTGTGTTAGTTTCTGGTTGCCACCCTGGAGATTGTCATTATTCAACGGGTAATTTTTATGCTCGTAGAAGATTCAATGTTTTTAGAAGTTTAATGGAATTTATCGGCCTTGATTTGAGAAGATTACATTTTTCTTGGGTTTCTGCTGCAGAAGGAGCAAAGTGGGCAAATGTAGTTAATAAAGTTTCGAGTGAAGTAAAATCAATTCCAAATGGAAAATTCAAATGGGCTTTAACTTACCATAAAAAAAATAATGGTCAAAATACAGAACATAAAAACAAGAAAACAGAATTAAGCAAGAAAATTAAAAATCTTTATGAAAGTTTTATCAAGGAGTATAACAAGCCATTCCCTTACGAAAAAGAAAATACATTAACAGAACAATTAAGAACTTTAGCTAAAAACCTGCTTGTTAACAATAAAGTAAATGCCATTATAGGTTACAAGAGCTCAAACTTTGAAAAGTTAACCACACCAGTTGTAATCACAAATCCCGAATCAGTTAATCAACTTGTATGGAATCGTTACTGTGTTAATAATCTCACATCGTATCTAACGAGACCAAAAATTAAAAAACTTGGTAAAATTGGAATTGTAGTTAAGGCATGTGATTCAAAATCTATTATTGGCTTGATACAGGAAAACCAGATCAACAGAGATGACATATTCATAATTGGAATTCAATGTGATGGCGTTTTAGAAAATGAAAAGATTTTGGAAAAATGCTTGAGTTGCTCTAACAGAATTCCAGTAATTAAAAATGAATATATTTATGATAAGGAAATAGAAATCAAATTAAATGTAAATGTTATTGATGAGGCAATTAAGTTAATCGAAAACTCTTCCATTGAAGAAAGATGGAATTTCTGGCAAGAAGAGTTTTCAAGATGCATCCGATGTTACGCTTGCAGAACCGTTTGTCCATTCTGTTATTGCGAAACCTGTATTACCGATAAACACCGCCCTCAGTGGATTTCACCAAGTGCAAGTCCCAAAGGGAATTTTTCCTGGAATTTAATTCGAGCATTTCATTTGTCTGGTCGATGTATTGGTTGTAATGAATGCTCTCGTGTATGTCCAGTTAATATTCATCTTGATATTCTAAACAGAAAAATCGCGTTAGAAATAAAAAAGGAATTTGAATACGAAGCAGGTGTATCAATTGATGTATCACCGCCACTTACAACATATCGTCCTGATGACAGTCAGGAGTTTATTTTATGAAGGCATTTATAGTAGAAGAAAAAAATATTTTGAACTGGTTGAGCAAACTACTTCAATCTAACATTAAAGTGTATGTACCTAAAAATGTAGAGGATTATTCATCATACGAACAAATTGAACAAATTGAGGATCTAGTCTTACATCAAAAACGCCCGGAATTTTCTTTCAAAAACATCCTCTTTCCACAAACAGAAAGTGTATTAGAATACACAATTGAGAAAAATTGGGTTAAGACAAATCCTGATTTGAATTATAACTCTACAAGCGAAGAAAAAACAATTATTTTTGGCGCTCCACCTTGTGATTGTGCATCAATAATCGCATTGAATCATGTCTTCTTATCAGAACCTATTGACATTTTCTATAAAAGTAAGTTTGATAATGTTTATATCATTGGACTTGCATGTACAAATCCAGAGCCTGAATGTTTTTGTACTTCCGTAGGATCATCCATGACCTCTACAAAAGGTTCAGATATTTTCCTAACACCACTATCATCTAAATCAAACTCAGGAAAAGAATATCTCGTCGAGGTCATAACTACAAAAGGTATGGAACTTCTTAAGGATTATGAACTTCAGGTTCAAAAATCAAACAAGAAAATAACGAAAAACGCTATCGAAGAAATTAAGAGGAAGCACGATTCAAAATATGAGTCACAAATTCTTCCTAAGAAAGATTTCACCCAAAATAATCAAACACTAAGTGAAAACTTTTATTCAAAAGACTGGGAAGAAATTGGTATAACCTGTTTTGGATGTGGCGTTTGTGCATACGTTTGCCCTACTTGTACTTGTTACGATCTGGTTGATGAATATGAATCAGGTTGTTTTCGTCGATGTAAAAATTGGGATTCTTGCGGTTTTGCAAACTTTACATTACATGCATCGGGACACAATCCCAGACCTACTCAAATTGAGAGATATCGCCAGAGAATCTTACACAAGTTCACATACTTCACAGAACAGGTTGGAATGACTATGTGCGTTGGATGTGGAAGATGCACTAAATTTTGTCCTGTTCACAAAGACATCTATGAGGTCAGAAGCAGATGGATTTGAAAAATCCTTATGCACCAGAGTTATATTCTGTAATTGATTTAAAGGACGAAACGTCTGATGTTCGAACACTGAGATTAAAACCACTTAATGACTCATCATTCCAGTGGCATGCAGGTCAATTCGCACAATTTACTGTTTTTGGAACAGGTGAATGTCCATTTACTATTGCAAACTCACCAACCAGAAGTGAATATCTTGAATGCAGTTTCAAACTGATGGGAAAAGTTACAACAGCACTTCGTGAAGTCGAAATTGGTAATGTAATTGGGGTACGTGGACCATACGGAAATTGGTTTGATACAGATAGCTGGAAAGGAAGAGACCTTTATTTTGTTGGCGGCGGAATCGGAATGGCAGCACTTCGCTCCCCTCTCCAATACGTTCTAGACAATAGAAATGACTATGGAGAAATATTAATTCTGAATGGCGCCAGGACAGTTTCTGACCTCGTGTATGTAAATGAGATGAAAGAATGGGAAAATATTCCTGGAGTAAAATTGATTAGAACGGTAGACCCTGGTGGTGAAACAATGGATTGGGATGGTGAAATTGGGCTTGTTCCAAATTTATTCGAAAAATTATCTCCAAAAGCTAATGGATCAATCGTAATAACTTGTGGTCCACCCATAATGATTCATTACATGTTGATTACACTGGATAAACTTGGTTTCAAGAAATCAAACATTGTAACTACTCTTGAGAATAAAATGAAATGTGGTTTCGGCAAATGTGGAAGGTGCAATGTAGGACCAATATATGTTTGCAAAGAAGGTCCTGTTTTCACAGCAGAACAATTAGAGAAACTACCTAAGGAGTTCTAACTATGCAAATGCTTCGTGAAGAAAGATCAATGGAATTTATAGAAGAAGAACATTATGAAGAGCTCATAGAACTACAGGTTCATCCTGCAGAATGGGCTGTTAGAGTTGATAGAATTCCTCACATCTGGTGCTCCGGTTGTGGAATTGGTATAGCGATGATTGCTTTTATTGAGGCATTAAGAGAATTGGAAATTGATTTAAGAAAACTTTGTGTTGTTTCAGGAATAGGCTGCACTGGGAGAGTAGCTGGATATATGAACTGCAATAGTTTTCACACAACACATGGAAGACCTATTCCTTTTGCTATTGGATTACATTTGGCAAATCCGGAATTAAAAGTCGTAGTATTTAGTGGTGATGGTGATATCATTGCTATTGGTGGAAATCATTTCATTCATGCAGCAAGAAGAAATGTAGATATTACAGTTATCTGCGTAAATAATTTTAATTATGGAATGACCGGTGGACAAAGTGGACCTACAACTCACATGGATGGGAAAACTACTACTACTCCTTATGGAAATGTTGAATATGAATTTAATCTCCCATTACTCGCTGCATCTTGTGGCGCAACGTATGTAGCTCGTTGGACTACCGTTGATCCAAGAAGATTGAGAGTTTCTATAGTGGAAGCACTTCAGAAAAAAGGATTTTCTTTTGTCGAAGCAATTTCACCATGTCCAACTAACTACGGTCGAAGAAACAAAATTGGTGATGGTATTGATGAAATGCGTTACTATAAAGAAAAAACTATCATTAAGAATTTTGCTCCTCTTGAAGAAGCAGAAATTCATCTTGGTGGACCAATTGTTTGTGGAAAATTCGTCGATAAAGAAAAGCCAACTTTTCTTGATTTAGTAACACAAGTAATAGATAAAAAAGCACGAGGTGAGTAAATATGGACTCAAATTTACTTCAAATTCGCATAAGTGGTTTCGGAGGACAAGGAGTAGTTATGATGGGTTACGTTTTGGGAAAAGCGGCATCAGTTTTTGAATCGAAAAATGCAACTTTATCTCAATCTTATGGACCAGAATCACGAGGAGGAGCAAGTGCATGCGATATTTTGATTTCAACAGAAGAAATAGACTACCCCAAAGTAGTAAAACCCGACATTTTAGTGGTCCTTTCTCAAGACGCTTATAATACATATGGAAGGAAAAGACCTGATGACTGCATTTTTATAATTGAAAAAGAACTTATCGAACTAGCTGATGATGAAATTGGAAAAAAAATATTTTCAATTCCCGCAACTAGATTAGCAGAAGAATTGGGGCGAAAAATTGTAATGAATATGGTCATGCTTGGTTTTATGTCAGCTGTCTCAAATTGCGCAAGTTCTGAGGCTTTGCAAAAAGCGATTTCAACATCCGTCCCAAAAGGAACCGAACAACTAAACTTAAAAGCATTTGAAACAGGTTTTGAATTTGGATTGAAAGAGATTCAAGCCGTTCAAGAAAAAATTGAGTAAAAATCATGTCAATGTTTAAAAAAACTAATGAAGAATTTGTTCACGAGGTTGAATTATTGAGTGGACAAAATTTATTCTCTTGTTATCAATGTGGAAAATGCTCGGCGGGATGCGCGTTCGCAAATTTCATGGATATGTTGCCCCATCAGGTAATTAGGTTTCTTCAACTTAAAAAAGTAGAACCTGTAATTGATGCAAATACTTATTGGTATTGTGCAGCATGTCTCACTTGTACTACCCGTTGTCCAAAGAGTGTGGATTTAGCAAGCATAATGGAAGCCTTAAGAAACATAATGATCAGAGAAAACAGACCATACATTCAAGTCTTCAGTCTACCTGTTGAAATAATTGAGGGATTTCCTCAACAAGCAGCTGTTAGTGCTTTAAGAAAATTATCTGGATAGAACTATGAAATTATTATACTATCCCGGTTGTACATTACATACAGTGGCAGTGCAATTCGATCAGTCTACAAAAGAGATTTGTAAACAGCTTGATATTGAACTAATTGAAATCTCAGATTTTACCTGCTGTGGAGGACTTTATCCTCAAACGACCGAAAATCTAATGCAATTACAGGCCCCGGCTAGAATTCTAGTTCAGGCACAACGTACTGATCCCAATTTAGAATTGATGACTCTTTGCACTTTCTGCTATAATACTTTAAAACGCACTCATTATACTCTTAAAAAGGATGAACAAAAAAGAAATATCTTAAATGATTATCTCGAAGAACCTTATAATGCCAAAGTAAAAATTGTTCACTTAATTGAAGTTTTTAGAGATGACATTGGCTATGATACAATAAGAAAAAAATCTAAAAGAAGCTTACTCAAAGGATTTAGAGTAGCACCATATTATGGTTGTCTTTTACTCAGACCAATGAACGAGATAGAACTAGATGATCAAGAACAACCGTCAATTCTTGAGGATTTACTTTATGCAATTGGCTGTGATGTTATCGAATTCCCCTATCGTTTTGATTGTTGTGGTTCTTTTCATGTAGTTAATAAGCCAGAAATTGCCGAACAGTGTTCAAAAGAATTACTAAGATATACCGAACAATTTCATGCAAATTGTTTAGTCACTTGCTGTCCTTTATGTTATTACAATATTAGTCGTTTTGGTGGAACAGATTTCAATTTTCAGATTTTTTACATTACTCAATTAGTTGGACTTGCTCTTGGAATTGAACCGATAAAATTAGGGCTCGACCCAGAAATCATTAATAAATTTATAAGCGATTCATACTTAGTTTAGAAAACTAAACACTATAGAAATTTTCTATTTTTGGCTGAATATAATTCAGAATAATTGGGGTGAAATTATGAAAACCTTGAACGAAATCGAGGTCACAAAGAAATCAGAATTTAAGTCAACTGACACTAAAATGGAATTTGTGAACATATTTTTTGCAGGCAAAAGATATAGAGTACTAAAAGGTCTGACGATTCTAAAAGCACTTGAATTTGCTGGCTATAGATTAGTACGTGGAGTAGGTTGCCGTGGTGGGTTTTGCGGTGCCTGTGCAACGGTTTATCGGACTGACGGAGATTATAGAATAAAAGTAGGTTTGGCCTGTCAAACCATGATTGAAAATAACATGTATTTAGCACAATTACCATTTTATCCAGCTATCAAAGCATTTTACACTGTAGATGAAATTAAACCAAGTGGTGATTTGTTTCTACGATACTATCCCGAGATAATGAAATGTTTACAGTGCAACACGTGTCGAAAAGTTTGTCCTCAAGATTTAGATGTAATGCGCTACATAGCCGCTGCTCAAAGGGGTGATGTTTCAAGAGTTGCTGATTTGTCGTTTGATTGTTTACAGTGTGGCTTGTGTGCAAGTAGATGTCCCGCTGAAATTGTTCATTATCATGTGGCTCAACTTGGTCGAAGGTCTTATTCACGATTTATGCAAAAACCCTCAACGCATCTTTCTAAAAGAATTGAAGAAATTAATTCTGGTAAATTTAATAACGAAATAGAAAGTTTAATTAAGCTTGATCGAAAGGAATTAGAAATAATTTACTCGCAAAGAGATATTGAGCCAGAGGAAGAAATTGCACCTAAAAAAGATGAGGATTAATTCTTTCAAACTTTAAAAGGCCAAATTAAAGGAGTTTACTATGTCCTATCCTGAGTTAATGATCGAATCAATAGCTCGAGTAGAAGAAACAAGGTCTTCAAGATTAAAACAAATAATGCCTAGAATTACATTAGAGGAAAAGCAAATACTTCTAGAAAACTTTCATCCAGATTACAAGAGTGAAAGCTTCAGGAAATTAAAAATTGGTCCAAATCGAGGAGATAAAGTTCCACACGAACTTGCGGATTTACTTGAAGCAAGAAGTAGGATTGAACCGAAAGATTTTGACCTATCCAGAGTGGATTATGAAACTGAAGTACTGGTAATTGGAGGAGGAGGTGCTGGCACAGCGGCAGCTTTAACAGCTCAGGAACAGGGTATAGATGTTATTATAGCAACAAAACTCAGATGGGGCGATTCAAATACAATAATGGCTCAAGGTGGAATACAAGCAGCAGATAAAGAAAATGACTCACCTGTTAGGCATTATATAGATTTAGTTGGTGGTGGTGGTTTTGTGAACATCCCTGAACTTGCCCGTGCTCTTGTTTTCGATGCCCCTATGATAATTCGCTGGCTTGAGTCTCTTGGAGTAATGTTCGACAAAGAACCTGATGGTACAATGAAAACAGTTCACGGCGGTGGAACATCTAGAAAAAGAATGCATTCATGCCGTGATTATACTGGCATGGAAATTATGCGTGTGCTTCGTGACGAAGCTAGAAACCGTGGCATTCATGTCCTTGATTTTTCTCCCGCTGTAGAAATACTACTCGATGAATCGGGTAAATGTGCTGGCGCAATTTTATATGACCTTGAGACGGAGGAATATTTTATCGTAAAAGCAAAAGCCACAATAATTGCAACGGGTGGCATGGGAAGACTCCATGTTCAAGGTTTTCCAACTACAAATCATTACGGTGCAACTGCCGATGGATTAGTGTTAGCTTATAGAGTTGGTGCGAAATTAATTTTTATGGATACTGTTCAATATCATCCAACAGGTGTTGCTTATCCTGAACAAATCTTAGGTCAACTTGTCACAGAAAAAGTTAGAGGAATGGGAGCGCAACTTGTCAATAACGAAGGCTTTCAATTCATTAACGAACTAGAAACGCGTGATATAGTTTCAGCTGCAATAATTAGAGAGTGTACAGATAGAAATTTAGGGGTAGTTACTCCCACAGGGATGGTTGGCGTTTGGCTTGATACGCCAATGATAGACATAAAGCATGGTTCTGGTACAACTCAAAGAACTTTACCTGCCATGGTTAGACAATATATGAGATACCAAATTGATATTACAAAGCAACCTATTCTTGTTTATCCAACTCAACATTATCAAAATGGTGGAATATTGATTGATGAAAATGCTCAATGCAGTATTCCAGGATTATTCATAGCTGGAGAGGCATCAGGTGGAGTACATGGCAGAAATAGATTAATGGGTAACTCTTTATTAGATATTCTTGTATTTGGTAGAAGAGCGGGGAAGAATGCTGCCCTTTATGCATCAACCACAAAAGTTAATTCCTTAACGTTAAAGCATCTAGAAAAATTTCATCAAGAACTCATTGAATCAGGTGTAGGTTTAGAGAGAGTTTCACCTATGCTTTTACCTGATTATTCTTCTCATTTGAGTAAAATTAGACGTAAAGGTGGCGTAATAATAGCTTGAATTTAAGCAATAATTAAATTTTACAACCGGTTATTCATATTAGTTAAGTTTTAATCCCCCAAAATAGAAATCAGAATCAGATTCTATCTAAAACATTTTAATTCGTAATCAATTTTTATCCTCTAATCTCTTAAATAGTTCAATCAATAATCGAACACCATAACCTGTCATTGTTTTAGAATTATATGGAATGGTATCTTCTGAAAATGCTGGCCCTGCAATATCAAGATGTGCCCATTTATATTTTTCATCAACGAATTTTTCGAGAAAACATGCAGCTGTAATTGCACCAGCCCATCTACCACCAACATTTTTTACATCTGCAAAATCACTCTTAATGAGATTGTGATAATCATCCCATAATGGTAGTCTCCATACCCTTTCAGATGTAAGGTTGGCAGCAGATATAACTTTATCTGCCAGTTCGTCTGACCTGGTAAAAAATCCAGCTGCAAATTGCCCAAGGGCAACCACACACGCCCCTGTTAAAGTTGCAAGGTCGATAACAAATTCAGGTTTATATCTTGTAGCATATTCAAGCGCATCAGCAAGGATAAGCCTACCTTCTGCATCTGTATTATCAATTTCAATAGATTTTCCCGAAGCAGTTTTGATTATATCACCGGGTTTCATGGAAGAACCAGAGGGCATATTTTCAGCCACAGGTAATAATCCTACTAAATTAACTTTTAGATTTAAATCAGCTGCAGAGGATATAGTTGATAAAACCACCGCCGCTCCAGACATATCTCCTTTCATTTCCCACATACCCTGAGCGGGTTTCAAACTTATTCCACCTGAGTCAAAAGTAATTCCCTTTCCAACAAGAACATATTTTTTATCACTGTTTTTTGCACCATAATATTCTAAAACAATAAAATAAGGATGATTTTCGCTTCCCTTACCAACCGCAACAAGTCCTCCCATCTTCATTTTTTTAATTTCATCAAAATCATAAACTTTAACTTTAATTAACTTAAATTTCTTAAAATACGATTTCACAAACTCTGCAAGTTTTGCTGGTGTCAGTTCATTTGATGGTTTATTCTGTAAATCACGGCATAAATAAACATTCTTCATCAATTTATTTGTCCATGAGATTACTTGTTGTATTCTCTCATTTTTCAATTCTGGATAATAGGGGAAAATAGTTATTGTATTATTATCTTTTTTGCTTAGATATTGATCAAATTTGTAATCACCTAATGAAAATCCTTCCAGATAAGTTTGAAGATAATATTCATGATTTTTGAAGTAAGTTACAACTTCTTCATTACTTAACTGAGCAGGAATAAATAAATTCTCCTTAATCTTTAGTGAATTAAATCTTTTCATTAATACAGAAGAAAATCTTCTAAAAGTATCTGCATGTAAATTTTTTCTTTCACCCACTTTCTGTACAAAAATAAATCTACCATCTTGTAGGTTAAACATTACTGTATGATCCAATGAGTTTTCAATATGTTCAGTTAAAGATATAGGAAACTTTTGGCCAAGAAGTTTTGAAAGAAAGTCAAGAGTCTCTCTGACTAAATTTTTATCAGAAAAAGTATAAATTGATACTGATTTAACTTCATTAAATAACGAAGTCTTTTTAGATTTAGGTTTTTCGATTGGCACTTCAAACCTATGCATTATTCTCCTCAATGTATTTTGATAAGTCCTCTATCGTTTGTGTTATTACTCTTTGAATTACATCGTTCAAATTTTCACCATCGAATCTAATACCAGCTGCGTTCAAATGTCCACCACCACCAAACTTTTCAGCTACATAATTCACTGGAAATTTCTCTTTACTCCGCAAACTAACCTTTATGCTATAAGGCAATTCATAAAATAAAATTCCAACTATTGAATCTTTAACAGATAAACAAAAATTAACAAATCCCTCTACATCAAATTCTGCTTCATTTGGAACAAATTTATTTAATAATGCTCTATCTAAAACCATATAAGCGATTTTACCGCTATCAACGAGTTTAATATTCGTAATAGCATGACCAAGTAAAATTAATTTCTCGTATGAGAGTTCATTGTAAATTTTATTGTAAATATAAGTTGGGTTAGCGCCTTTTTTAATCAACTCGGCAGTTATAATATGTAATTCCGGAGTAATCCTTTCAAATCTAAAAGAACCAGTATCCGTCATTATGGCGGCATATAATGCATCGGCAACTTTTTTATCAATTAAATTTACATCGTAGGCTTCTATCAATTTATAGATAAGAATTCCCGTTGCTGGAGCTTCAATATCTGTAAAAATATCATCAACAAAATTTTGTGGATTTCGATGATGATCAATTACTATCTTGTACGCTTTACTTCGATCGAAAACGTTCATCATCGATCTAACTCGACCAAGTTGATTAAAGTCAACAGCAAAAATCATATCAACATTTTCGATTATGGCATCATGCTCTCTATTATATTTCTGTATTAAATTTTCTTCATCAAGGAATAAATAATTCTCAGGAGTTGGACTATAATTAATTATATGAAATTTTTTACCAAGCTTACGAAGAAAATATGCTAATGCCAGTTCACTACCTAGTGCATCGCCATCAGGATTTACGTGGGTTGTTATCAAGAAAGTATTATACTTTTTTATTAATTCTAAAATTCGTGAGTAATCTATCATGCCAATCTTAAAAAATTTCTATTGAACTCTAATTATTGACAAGTAAATTTAAAGAAAAAGGCGAAAACGTTCTTGTTTTCGCCTCCATAAACAAGTTTGTTAGGATTTTTTTATTTAATTTCCCAGGTAGTTGTATCAAAAAACAATTTTCTTAAATCACCTTCCCCTTTTTTCCTTTTCACTTCATTGATTTGTTCATAGAGCATATCTTCTAAAGTCGGTTTTTGAATTTGTCTAAATACACCAATCGGAACTGGAAATCCCGGTTTTTCTTCGAGTCGGGAAAGCATTGCTGCGTAAGCAGGATCTCTATTGAACTCATCGTGAACAAGCAAATCATCTTTTGACCATTTTCCATCTTTCAACGAAACAACTAAAGGATTCATTCCATCTAAACGAATTCCTTTATCCTCTTCTTTGCCAAAAACCAAGGGTTCATTATGACGGAGATAAACAACGTTATCAGCTTTATATTCTTTTTCTGTTAAATGGAAGAAAGCGCCATCGTTAAAAATATTACAGTTCTGATATATTTCTAAAAATGCGGTTCCTTTGTGTTGACCAGCTCTTAAAATCATCTCCTGCAAATGTTTAGGATCTCTATCCATTGAACGTGCTACTAAAGTAGCTTCCGTTCCGATTGCTAAAGCCACAGGATTGAAAGGATACTCGGTCGTACCATATGGAGAACTTTTAGTTACTTTATGCAACTCGGAAGTAGGTGAATATTGGCCCTTTGTCAAACCATAAATTCGATTGTTGAAAAGAAGAATTTTTATATCAACGTTTTTTCTGCAAGTGTGAATAAAGTGATTTCCTCCAATTGAAAGTAAATCCCCATCACCTGTTGCAACCCAAACAGATAAATCTGGATTAGTCAGCTTTACACCGGTGGCAATTGCTGTCGCCCTTCCATGGATTCCATGAAACCCGTAAGTATCTACGTAGTAAGGGAATCTACTTGAACAACCTATTCCAGAAACAAATACAAATTTTTCCTTTTTAATTTTAAGTAAAGGAAGTGTTCTTTGAACTTGTGCAAGTATGCTATAATCGCCACAACCTGGACACCATCTAACATCCTGATCTGACTGAAAATCCTTTGGCGTATATTTGATTTCTAATTCCACTGTTGACATTTTACTTGGCTCCCAACATTTTTAAAACTTTATTTTCAATTTCCGATGAACGGAATGGTAAACCTTGTATCTTATTCAATTGCTCAACATCCACCAAAAACCTTGACCTTATTATAAAGGCAAGTTGACCAAGGTTTAGTTCAGGTATTAATATTCTTTTAAATCGTTTTAAGATTTCACCAAGATTTTTAGGCATTGGATTCAGATAAAACAACTGAGCATGTGAAACTTTATAACCTTTTTCTATTAATCGAATAACTGCATCACGAATTGCACCAAAAGTCCCACCCCATCCTAATACTAACACATCACCTTCCTGTTCACCAAAAACATCCTGGAGAGGAATATCGTTCGCAATATTCTGAATTTTTTGATCTCTCAATTTGACCATAAATTCATGGTTCGTAGGTTCGCTACTTACATCACCTGTAATATGTTTCTTTTCAAGTCCACCAATCCTGTGTTCAAAGCCAGCAATTCCAGGAACTGCCCATGGTCTAACATTAAGTTCATTTCTTACATATGGATAAAATTTACCATCCTTTTTATCCTCTTCCGATGCAAAATTAGTTTCGATAGTTTGCAGTTCAACTGGTTCAGGAATTCGCCAAGGTTCCGACCCTTGGGCAATGTAACCTTCAGATAAAACGATAACTGGTGTCATATATTTAAGAGCTATACGAGAAGCTTCATAAGCTGCATAGAAACAATCGGCAGGACTTTTAGCAGCTATAACTGGTATAGGTGCTTCGCCATTTCTTCCAAACATTGCTTGAAGTAAATCGCCCTGTTCAGTTTTTGTTGGCATTCCAGTGCTTGGTCCTGCACGTTGAACATCTACAATTACTAACGGTAATTCAGCCATAACGGCTAAACCCATAGCTTCTGTTTTTAATGATAATCCAGGACCACTAGTAGTTGTAATTGCCAAAGCACCACCAAAAGCAGCTCCAATTGCTGTTGTTATACCAGCAATCTCATCTTCTGCTTGAAATGTAATTACATCAAAATTTCTCAATGCACTTAGCTCATGTAAAATCTCACTAGCTGGTGTAATAGGATATGAACCTTGAAATAATTTTAAATTTGCTTTTCTTGCTGCAGCAACAAAACCAAGAGCAAGCGCTTCGTTACCCATAACATTTCTGTAAACACCTTTTTCAAGCTGTGCAGGTTTAATGGTAAACCTCATCGTAAATATTTCAGCAGTATCGCCAAAGAAATATCCAGCTTTCAGAACTTTCTCATTTGCCTCAATCATTTTGGGATTTTTTGCGAACTTTTTGTGAATCCAATTAATGGTTGGTTCTAAAGGTCTATCAAACATCCAGTAAGTTAAACCCAAAACAAAGAAATTTTTGCATCGGGTCATTTCTTTCATTGAAAGACCCATACCTTCTAAGGCACGAATTGTTAAAGTTGTAATTGGTACGGAAATTACTTGATAATTTGCAAGTGAACCATCTTCTAAAGGATTCGTTTCGAAGCCAGCTAATTGTAAGTTTTTCTGATCAAATGAATCGCTGTTTACAATAATAATGGCACCGTGATAAAGATCTCTCAGGTTAACCTTCAATGCTGCTGGATTCATTGCAACTAAAACATCAGGCTGATCACCAGGAGTATAAATTTCTTTCGAACCAAAATGAAGTTGAAATCCACTAACACCATAGAGCGTTCCAGCTGGTGCTCTTATTTCAGATGGATAATCTGGTAGCGTACTTAAATCGTTACCGACAAGAGCAGTTGTATCACCAAAAATATTTCCCGCCAACTGCATACCATCACCGGAATCACCGGCAAATCTTATCGTTATTCGCTTTACTTCTTTAATTTGTTTTTCCATGTGGGCCTATATCTCTCAATTTTTAAAAACAAAACTAACCATAACATCAAGTATTTGCAAGGTAATTAAAAAAGCAGGGAAATATCGTTTAATAAATTCCCTTCAGAATTTCAAGCAATTCTTTAGCATTAACAAATGAATTAATCCTTCTAATCTCATTTCCTTCAGAATCATAAAAAATTAATGTTGGAACACCAACGATACCAAAATTTTTCATAGCAAATCGAGTTTCTTCACTATCTGTAACAGTTAAATCAACCTTTAATGTTCTAAACCTTCTTGATTCCGCGACAACCGCTGGATCCACAAAAGTTATAGCATCAAGTTCTTTACAAGGGACACACCAGTCAGCATAAAAATCGATTATTGTAGGCATTTCATTACCAATCACTATTTCATTTGGTTTTACAACCTGCCATCTTACTGATTCTTTTTCTGAAGGAACTAATAACCAGATTCCAATAATAGCAGTTATTGTTAGAGAAGCAGTTTTAATTCTTTGAAATGTTTTTAGACTGGAACCAGACTTATCAAATACAATTAAATAAACTGATGCAAGAACAATGTATGATGGTAAAATAAACTTGCTGACTTGATCCGGAACTAAAGGAAGTAAGAAGTAAATCGCCATACCAATCAATACAAAACCAAAAATCTTTTTTACCGCAATCATCCATTCACCAGATCTAGGCAGTGATTGAATCTTACCTGAAAAAACACCTAGAAATAAATATGGAGTACCTAATCCGAGTGCTAATACAAAAAACATAAGAAAACCATAGAAAACATCGCCTTTCGCAGCAACTAACGTAAGCAATCCAATAACAAATGGGCCGACACAAGGAGCAGCAACAATTCCCATTGTCAGTCCCATGAATAATGCACCAAATAATCCTCCGCGCGAACCACCAATTTTAGCAGTTAAAGATGAAGGAAGTTGAAATTCATACAGACCAAACATGCTTAACGAGAGTAAAATGAGCGCAAGAGCAATTCCAATCAGGACAAATGGATTTTGCAATAAAGCTCCAAACATGCTACCACTAAGAGCTGTAATGACACCAATAGTTGAATAAGTGATTGCCATTCCTAAAACGTATATAGATGCAAGAAAAAATAATCTTGATGTTTTACTTTCACTTTGCCCACCAAAATAACCAAGAGTTATTGGAATTAATGGATAAACACAAGGTGTAAGATTTAATGCGAGTCCACCAAGAAATATAAATATTATAGAAAGGAAAATGTTATCAGTTGAGAATGGTAATGTACTATCTTGAATAGACCTCGCAGAAACCTTTTTACTAACTATGCTTTCAAAGTTAATAAAGTCTTTTTCGTTTACTTTTAATTCCTCTTCAGCATACTTAACAATTTCAAATTCTACTGGAACTTCAGCTATTTGAGGAGGTAAGCAAGACTGTTCATTGCATCCCTGGTACTTTAGTTTAACATGTACTTTAACTTTCCCTGCATCAAGATTATCAGAAACTTTTAACTTCAAAAGAATGTCAAAATTTTTTTCAAAAACCGAAACAGGCTGTTCTGTAAAACCAAAAGAGACATTTTTTCCTTCCGGGTAGATTACATCTGAAATTAAGATTGGTTTGTCCGATGAAATAGTCACTTCTGTTGGAATCAAATAGTCTTCGTTTGGTTTATTTGAATTAATATGCCAGCCTTCATCAAGCTTTACCTTCAAGATAAGGCTAATAACATTACCTGATTTTAATTTTTCATGACTCTTAATTACAGAGAAGTTCAAAATTTCCTTTGAATAAAGTAAATGATTTGAAAAAATTAAAGCTACTAGAATTTTAATTATTATTTTCATCTCCACCCCTGAACTATTGGAAATCTTCTACCAGTTCCAAATGCTTTGTTTGTAACTTTAAGACCTGGTGCAGCTTGTTTACGTTTATATTCTGCATGGTCAACCATTTTTAAGATTGTTTTAACTAGATCTCTGTTAAAACCTAATTCAACTATTTCGTCTTCCTCTTTAGATTCTTCGATATAGTGATATAAAATTTTATCGAGCACCTCATAGGGCGGAAGCGTGTCCTGGTCGGTTTGATCTGGCTTTAATTCTGCCGAGGGAACTTTATTAATTATTTCATTTGGAATAATCTCCTTTTCCCTATTAATAAATTTTGCTAGTTCATAAACTTTTGTTTTATAGACATCAGAAATTGGAGCAAGTCCACCACACATATCACCATAAAGTGTAGCATAACCAGTTGCTAATTCGGATTTGTTACCTGTAGCTAATAAAAGGTACCCAAATTTATTAGAGAGAGCCATCAGTAACAATCCTCGAATTCTTGATTGAATATTTTCTTCCGTCACATCTTCAGGTAAATTTTGAAAAGTATCTTTTAAAGTTTCTCTTATCGTATTAAAAACATCGTTAATTGAAATAATTTTACTCTTAACTCCAATATTCGAAATCAACTTTTGTGAATGAGTAATACTTCCCTCCGATGAATACATCGAAGGCATCAATACACATAAAACATTATCTGGACCTAAAGCTTCTTTTGCTAAAACTGCAACCAATGCAGAATCAATTCCTCCACTCAATCCTAAAACGACTTTACTAAAACCAGTTTTATAGCAATAATCTCTTATTCCAAGAATTATTGCGTAGTAAATTTCTTCGATTTCAGAAGATGTTTCAAAACTTAAAGGTTGATATTTCTCTTCGGTATCATAAATAACAAAGACTTCTTCAAATCTTTTAGATGCTAAAATTAAATTTCCGTTTCTATCAAACACCTTAACACCACCATCAAAAATCAAATCAGTATTTGCTCCAACTTGATTAACATACAAAACTGTCCGACTATGTTTTCTTGCAATTGAAGAAAACATCTTAGTTCGTATTTTCTCTTTACCTGCACTAAATGGGCTTGCTGATATATTAATAATCAAATTAGCATTAAGTTTTACAAGCTCTTCAATCGGATCATATTCATACATCCGGTGAACCCAGAAATCTTTGTCATTCCATGCATCTTCACAAATGGTAATACCAAGGTTTGTATTTCCAAATTTTGTAACTTCAACTTTTTTGGCAGTTTCAAAATATCTCACTTCATCAAATACATCATAATTCGGAAGTAATGATTTTCTATGAATTGAAAATATTTTCTTATTAAAACAGAAAATGGCTGAGTTATAAATATTAGTACCAATTTTATCTTCTATTTTTGAAATACTACCAAAGATAATTCCAATAGAATCTGATAACTCAGCAATTTTTTCGTGATAACTTATTGCCTCATTTATAAACGATTTTTTATCTAGAAGGTCAAGCGGTGGATATCCTATTAATGATAATTCAGGGAAAATAACCAAATCAGCCTCTGAAGTTTTGACTACATTGACATAATGTTTTATTTTTTCAAAGTTGTACTTTAGATTACCAACGATTGGATTAATACTAACTAATGCTATTTTCATATTTCAAAATTAAACAAACAACATAGTTCAAGCAAAGTTCGGAGAACTTATATGAAAAATTTATCCATACTTGTTATTTTTTTTCTGTTTTTAGCATACAATTTATATCCAATTTCTTCACCCAAACAGGGCATACAAACACCTAAACACGTTTCAGAATTTTTCAGCAAAGTCCAACATAGTTATAGTGAAGGTTATTTTGCAAAAAAATTTGAAGAGAGAAGAATTCTTCAGGAACAAATTTCTCAAGGTTTATTACCTAGATCATACTTAACTACTGATACTGTTTTTGCATTAGTATTACTCGGTAGATATGC
>CAKZPH010000048.1 GCA_937138605.1 uncultured Ignavibacteriales bacterium | reverse complement strand
TCGAAGAAGAAACGTATTCTTGAATTTGGCACTTTTCTTGGCGCTACTGCAGGGACTTTTATTTTAAACGGGGCTGAGTTAGTTTTCTCACTTGATAAACAGAGTGAAGATTATGATTATAAAATTGTTAATTGCTTTAATGATTCACTGATTTATGTCGAAGGGGATTCAACGTCAGACATAGTTAAAAATTTTTTGAACGATTTTTGTGCTAATGATGGTTATTTTGATTTAGCCTTTATTAATGGTGAGCGTGATTATGATGTTGTTAAAAATAATTTTTATTTATCCTTAGATGTTACAAACGATGATGGAACAATAGTCTTTTATGGTTATAGCGATTTGTGGTCAGGTGTGATGAATTTTATTGATGATTTAGACAGAAAAGCGTTGTTACATTCTATTAATCGTACAAGTCTGGTAATCTTCAGGAAAAGTGAAAATGAAAGTTTCTGGCGTAGTTATCTCAAGAAATGATGATTATGGAAAAAACTTGACTGAACGGGCTTTTTATTGTTTATACAGTATGTATAATGCTTTTGACGAAGTAATTTACGTTGACTGGAATTCTCCGGGAAACCGTTCACTTTTTGATGAGATAAAAAATTCTTTGCCAAAAAAAGGTGTTTTTAAACATATTAAAGTTACCGATGATTTTGTAAACTCTTTAGGTCTTCCAAGTAATTCTCAAGGTTGTGTTGAAGTTTTAGCAAAAAATATTGGTATTAGAAGGGCAACGTGTGACTGGATTGTTTGTAACAATATTGATATTATCGTGCCGTTAAGTTTGAAAAATGGGTTTTCTGTTGAAGCTTTTTATACATTTGCTCGGCGTGATATATCGTTAAACGAAGTGAAGAACATATCAAATCATCCTTATGAAGTACAAAAGTATTTAAAAGACAATTTTTATAGTTATCCTGCTCACGGGTTTTCTGGAGTTAGTTCTTGGGATAAGTGGTCAATTATTGATTGTTGCGGCGACTTTCAGTTCGCGCACAAATCAGTCTGGAATAGGATTAGAGGTTTTGAAGAGAGAATGATTTTCAGAGGGTTTGCGGATTCAAATGTTCAACGTAAAGCCAGTAATGCGGGGTTTCAGATTATCGCTTCTTTTGATTATCCAGTGTTTCATATTCAACATGAGGGCGGTTTTGGAGGTGTTGGGGGGATTAATGACTCGATTGTTTTCTTAAGAGATTTTAACGTTATCACTTATAATGATGAGAATTGGGGCTTTGCAAATCATAAATTTTTCGAGGAGGTTTGGTAGATGGTCAAAGTATTTGAATATTTACATCCTGCTTGGGGGATTGTTCTGAAAAAAATATCACACCATCTACGGATGTATGCTCCTGAGGATGTAGTGTGGGTTGACGAGATTCCTAAAAGCGACTTACAGATTATTCACATCATAGGCACAGGAGAATATGAAATTGCTGAAAAGAGTCCAAACAAAATTATTTGGCAGCATTGTTATAAAACTGCAGGTAATCTTCCTTGGGATAATCTTTGGGCAAATTCTTTGTTATCTGCTTCATTTCATAATCTTAAAAAATATACTACAAAACAGTTTAATTTTTTACATCTTCCGTTAGGATTTAACAGAAGTTTCTTTTATCCGAGAGTACCTTTTGAACAGAGACCAAAAGTAGCTTTTGTAACCGGGCATATTTTAAATGATGAGTGTATTGGTGAAATTTA
>CAKZPH010000047.1 GCA_937138605.1 uncultured Ignavibacteriales bacterium | reverse complement strand
TAGATGCTGAAACAAGTTCAGCATGACAATCAATATATCATTCCCATTAAATTCTAGAACCTCCCACACTTCCTCCCCACTTAAAATGAGACTTTCCAAATTTTCAAAGAACTCAATATCAATAACCAAAAACTGCCAGCACTACTGCAAGCAAGGTCAATGGTGTTGCGTAACGCCAGAAAAATTTCATTGCATCTTCAATTGTTACACGGGGGTTAGTGTTTTTTATGATTATCATTAAGACCACAATTATTAAATACTTTAAAACACTCCAGAGTATTTCGATCCCTTCAAATCCAAATCCACCTAAAAACAGTAGAACGAGTAAAAATGGGAAAATAACATACATCATATAATGATTTAGTTTCCAGAATGCTAAAGGTGGACCGCTGTATTCAATAAATGGTCCTTCAACAATTTCTGTCTCTGCTTCTGGAATGTGAAAAGGTGGTAGTGTCATTTTTGCTTGAATACATAGCAATCCAAAAACGAAGGCTATAAAACCCGACACTGAACCAATGAACATGGTTTCTGATTGAGCTGCAACTATTCCACCCAAATTTATTTGATATCCCGATTTTATTATTGGAACAAGTAGAACAAGAATGAATGCAAGTTCGTCAGCAAGTAATAACTTAATTTCTCTTCCTGAACCTACGCTAGAAAAAATGTTACCCGTCGATGAACCTCCCAAAACAACCATAATAGAGTAAATTATCAACAAATACATGATCACAATTAAATCTCCACCGAAACTTAAATTGAAAAATAGAGTTGTCCCTAGAAGTGTGGCTACTATCACAATCATTCCAAACGAGATGAAAGGTGCTAATAAGAACAAACTTTGAAGAGTATCTTTTATTAAGATTGTCTCTTTTCCCAGGAGCTTGAAAAAATCATTAAAGTTCTGGAAAAATGGTGGGCCAACTCGATATTGAAATCTTGCTGATACTTTTCTATCAACCCAGCCAACTACTAATCCAAGTACAGCTGTGAATAGAAATCCTGGAAATATTAAGAGGTAAAAAAGCATCTCAAGGTTCATAATCTTCCCTCCTTATTTAACCAGCTGGGTGCTTTTATGGCTAAATAATCTCCAACGAAGAAAATGTTTTGTTTCGGATCTTCTTCGACTTCCTTCATTATGAATGTATCTGGTGGTGCTGTTTTAACACATGCAGGAATGTAATCAGGATTATCATTTATTTGATTCAAACAGAAATCACATTTAGAAGTCACATAATTCATCACTTCGGGGAAAATTGTACCAAATGGACAGGCCAGAACACAACTCTTACAACCCACACATCTCATATTATATCTTTTAATCATTCCATTTTCCTGATGCTCAAGAGCATCCTTAGGACATGCATCTATACAGAATGACTCTTTACACTGCCGACAATAAACAGAAAACTCGGCTACTTCAAATAAAGTGAAAGCACCATTATTTTTATGGTGATACATATATTCACACTCGATCGTGTGAAGATCAACATTCGATTTCAACAATTCTGGAATATCGATATACAATTTTCTCATTCCCAGATTGCCTCCTCATTTTTAATTTGATCAAAGGTAAATACAGGACCATCCTTGCAAGCATAATATCCACCAATTATACAATGCCTGCATTGCCCAAATCCACAATACATTTTCTTTTCCATGGATAGATATAAATTCTCTTCCTTAAATCCTAACTTTAATAGATCACGAGTTGCAAATTTCATCATTAATGGTGGGCCACATACCACGACTGGATTGCCATTAACCTCTATTTTCACTTTTTCGAAAAGAGTAGTGACAACCCCCACATTTTCATTCCATTCTTCTTCTGGTGGTACTTCATCAACAGCTCGAATGAATTTAACATTGTCATATTTACGCCATTCTGTTACCTCATCTTTATAAATGCAATCTTTAGGAGTTTTTGCACCTGCAAGAAATGTAATGCTATTGTAAGCTTTGTTATCATGAAGCATGCTGAGAAAAAGTGAACGAAGAGGAGCAAGACCACATCCACCTCCAACAATTAATACGTCTTTACCTTTGAATTTTTCAAGTGGATAATGAGAACCAAAAGGTCCTCGAATTCCAACTAACGTACCTGGGTCAATCTTATGAATGTGTTCGGTGAGAAAACCAGTTTTCATTATTGTTACGTCCATCGTCTCTGAAATATAATGGGAGGATGATGGTGTGAAGGGTCCTTCTCCAATTCCAGGTAAACCTAACTCAATAAATTGACCAGTCTTGAATTCAATCGGCTTCTCAGGTTTTAATCTTAATGTACGGATGAGAGGTGACTCTTGAATGATATCATAAACTTCTGCTTTTATTACTTCGTAAGGATTCTGCATAACCTTACCTTATTTTTATGAATGATATTGAATAGATTAATTCCTTTGAAAGAGAAAGTAGTTTTGTTAAATTTTCAGGAATTGATAAGTTTAATTTTTCAATGTGTTTATTACTAATGGAGGTTGTATCGCTAAGCTGAGATAGATGGTTAAATAAAAATTCCAACCTTTCAACTTTCAACTTTCTCATCTTTTATTTCCTCGATAATCTTAAACTTTGATCACAGCTGAACTAACTTTTTTTACTACCTCTCTAAAATCAATTTTGCCTGCGCATGCTTCAGTACATCTTCCACAACCAGTACAGCCTAATAAATTAAAATTCTTGACCATGTAATCAAACTTGCATAAGTAACGGTGACGAAATCTTTCTGTCATTTTTGGTCTGGGAGTTCCGCCTCCGGCAACTCTTGCATAACCATACCATTGACATGAATCATACGTCCGAACCTTTACGAAAGAATTGCTTTCAGATTCATCATTTAAGATCAAACAATAGCACGTTGGACAAATATTAGTACAAGCACCACATCCAATACATGTCTTTGATTCCTCATGCCAAAGGGTCATATCAACTTTTCTAAATTCACTGTAATTCTTATCAGTCATTAAATGTGCATTCTTTTCATTTAATTTTTCTAACGTTTCATTTCTTTTCTTAGTGATTTCTTCGAGTTCATTTGAATTAGCTTCTCTTATCGTAAATTCTTTTTTCAAATTTTCTAAAAATTCTTTTCCTTTATCTGAACCAACTTGTAAAATCAGTGAACCATTAATTGACGAAATGTTTATATCAAAACCCTCTGTTGGATATGGCAAACCATCTACTAGGTTACAACTACATGTTTGATGAATATCATAACAATCTGATGAAATAATTAGAGTATTATCTCGCCACGCTTTATAGACCGGATCTATAAATCCGCTTCCTGTTAAGGCTGTATCTAACAGTTTTATTGACTTTAAATCACATTCCTTAATTCCTAATACGATGCGTTGCGGAAATTGCTGAGCAACAGGCAAAACTTTTTCCCTGAATAGATAAAAAAGTATTTTTGCAGGATCTACTGTACGGTAAGAATTTAGCTCCGGTTTTGAATTTTCTTTTAATAATGAAAAATAAAAAGTTCTTTCATTATTGTTGTTAATGTTATTTAATTCAGGTATGATTACTTGAATTTTATTTTCCTGTGAAAGCTTATAAAGGTAGGAGAGAAAATCTTCTTTGCTAATCACCATACTTTTACCTCCCAAAATTTAAAAAATATGGCGTACCTGATCTTACCCTTGCTACGAAAAAAACAATATTGCTATGCAACCATTCAGATGTTTCTCTCTATTCAAGAGGAATATGAAATTGTAAAGAGATGAATTAAAATTAAAGTGAGGGTTTTCTAACCGATCTAATGAATTTTTGTTTATGTAACGACTATTAAAAGTCTGTGGAAAACTTACAGCATCACAGGCTTTTGATGATAACTTATTAAGTTTCATTACGGCTAAAAGTTAGACAGTATTTAAGTGTACGAAATTAAATATTTTCTAATTAAAATATACTTAGCAAAAATAATTTATACAAGAAATAAACACTTAATTTTGCAAAAATTGAAAATTTATCTTTTGATCGAACTTTTTCATATTAATTATGACAAATTATAGTATCTATTTTTTACAAAACAAAAAAATGAATCTCAAATGTTTTTCTTTAAATTGATCTCATTATCAATTTCCGCTGATTTAATTTCGTTTTGACTTATTCAATAAAAGTTCACAGAAGTTGTAAAGCATTTGATACGGAGTTACACCAGAGTAAATGTTTAATCTTTTTTGGCTATTATTTACAAATTTGTGTGTTATGAAAAATTACATGTGGTCATTTTAATTTTTTTTCGTACCAAAATATCGGTCAAATTGATGTGTAAAATCTAATTTACAGTAATGAGGTTTTCAGAAGTCAACGCTTTAACTTTCAATTTCGATAAACTATTAAGTAATTAAAAAATTCTAAAGAAATTCATAATAGTTATACTTACTGTTTAAAGTTTCGAAACATAAAAATTCTGTTTTAGAGATTACTTAAGATTATACAAAAAGTCTTTTGATTATTCAAAATGTATAATTGCAATAAACATCTATTCAGGTACAGAAATCTATCACGATTAGTTTTTGATTAGACAATTAAATATTTAATAGAGTCATAGAAAAATATCCAAAGCAGAAAAATTCTATCGAGTGTTACATTTTTTTATTGATGCCAAACTGGAACTAAAAGGTGGTTTTATTAATTTGATGAAGTTTAAACCAGGTTACTTCTGAATATAATTTAGTTAGAAAAATCATTTAAGGGTCTTTGAGAAATAAGTGATTGTTACGAACTTTTTTATAAACTTTATTCATTCCTTCGTAGATATTTTATCGAGAATGTGTCAATTTATTTAAAGTGTTTATGAGAAAGTATATACTAACAAATAAAACGTAAATCTCCATCAAAACATAGATGATTTACAATCAGATGGAATCTTTAAAGGTCATCACATAAAGTTTGATTTCTATGTCTGTTCAATAAAGGGCAAGAAGGCAAATAAAATATACTGATGTGTGTGGTATTTCTAGTTATTTACTAAAGGATAGTTAGAGTAACAGAGGTTGATTAGTTATTGAAAGCTACTATGTAAAGAAAAATCAAAATCACCAGAAACAATTATAGATAGACTCCAGGTTATTAGAAAGACAGAGCTGAGTATTTTTTTTATAGATTAAAACTCAAGGGCATTTTTGCAAGAATAGATCAGGCATTAGAGTTACCAATATTTTTTGGATTGATTTAATGAATTGACAGTCGAAAGAGTATACTAGTTACATTTACGATGAATAACTTTTTAGTTATAGCAGTAAG
>CAKZPH010000046.1 GCA_937138605.1 uncultured Ignavibacteriales bacterium | reverse complement strand
ATAGGTATATGCCTGTGATACAGCAGTTGGAAAAATTGATAATACAGATGGATTTTGAGGATTAATCGGAACTGATATTAAATTCCACCCGCTAGTAGTATAAACAGTTGCAACATTTGAAGTTAAAACTTGAGCGTATTCAGCAATTGTGGCAGCAGTAACTTGAGCTATCTTTCTTACATAAGACATATTTAAGTATTGAAATTTATCATTTACCGTATGATAATATGGATTGAATTCTAAATCATATTCAATTACGAGAATTGCTCCATAATTTTTCTGTAGAAAACTTTCATGATCACTATAAGGTTGCGATGCTACTGTTCTTGGGATAAGTGATATTCCATATTCTGTTACATTGCTTATCCAATCATTTGCAATTTGTACGGTATTAGCAATGTTTTTTGAATGAACGTCTAGTCGACCATCGTTATTTGCGTCATAACCGGTCATATCCAAATTTACAACAGCGATAATACTATCGTTTCTATTTCGAGCTTGAGTTGCATAGTATCTACTACCTACTAATCCCTGCTCTTCTTCATCAAAACATATGAAACGGATGGCATAACCAAAATTGTATTTTGACAGAACTCGTGCAAGTTCTAATACCGTTGCAGTACCACTTGCATTATCATCTGCACCAGGAGCAATCGTACCAGAGGGCATATCATCATAGTGGGCACAAACAACAACATATTTTTGTGAATCAAACGAACCAGGTTTAATTCCAATAACATTTTTGCCGGTAGTGCTGAAAGTTTCGTATACAGCACTCAAACCCCAAGATTGAAATTTCTCGAAAATATACTGGGCTGCTTTATCATTACCAGGTTGATTTTTATGTCTTGATAAAATTGTATATGGCGAGCCACCAATTACGCAAGATGTATCACCTGATAATTGTCTAATATAAAGAGCAAGTGAATCTTGATTGATTTGATTAACTATTTGAGAAATAGTTGGAACCTGTGCTAAAGAATTGTGAATTGTAATTATCATAAGAACTGAAATCAGTAGATATAATTTTTTCATCATTGTTTTTACCCTTTATTTTACATATACCATTTTATTTGTTTGAATATATTTCAAGGTAATTAATTGATAGTAATAAATACCCGAAGGAATACTTACATTTCTACTAAAATCAATATCCACGGTATATTCGCCAATCTCCTTTTCTTCATCAACTAATCTTAAAATCTCTTCTCCTAATGAATTGAATACTTTTAAAGTCACACTTGTTTTTTCTGGAATTTGATATCTGATTTTTGTTTGAGCATTAAAAGGATTTGGATAATTATTGAACAATTTGTAGCTAAGTCCATCAGAATTAATTCTAACGCCTAAGAAATTAGTTTGCAAAGTATTGATTGTATAACTTTCTTCGGAACGGAGTTTAAATAAGATTTTATTAGTTATCGGTTCAAAAATTTCAACTTCATTTTTCTGCTTTGATATATATGATACTTCAAGAGGAAATTCTACTCCTTGAAGCTCAATCAAATCAAACAGTTTTTCACTTACAACACGCGAATCAAAAAATCTCACATCAAATATATCAGATGGTGGACGGGGTGGCAATTCTGTATCAAAATCTACCTTACCAAAATATAAATACTTTTGGTTTCCTCTGTTATCTTTGATCAATATTTTACTTAAATCCTCAAGATTAAATAACTCATAGTCAACTCTATTTTTAGAAATTAAATTTGAATTTAATATTAGATACCCGTTCTGATTAGTTTTTATCCAATAACCTCTACCTTTTTCTATTATGGGCGAATTGTAATAACCACCGTTGTATCCATAAAAAGGTGATACCATTATATTAGGTGGGACGCTTGCAATTGAATAAACTGGAATGTTTGTTGACAATGAACCGATTAGATTCCACCCTGACTTTACTGGAATAGAAATTCCAGTTAGTGGATTTCCAGGAATAAATGAAGTACCCGCACTATTAAACTTTAACCAAAACCCCAATCCTGGATGGACTGTGTCAGAGATTACATATTTGCCATCAAAATAATATGCACGCGATTGTGGATTATTAAAAGCCTGGCTTATTGTTAAATTATTAGAAATTACAGGAGCTGAAATTAGATTCCAACCCGATGAATTATTTACTGCAACAAAATTACCAACTCTAAATTCTAGTAATTCTTGAGGAGCCCTTTTAGGATAATTTTTTGTAATACTACCATCTAGTGTTCTTGCTTGAATGTAATATTTATAAGTTGCTGGTTGACCATTTCCAGGGATAAAAGCATAAAAAGTATCTCCAGTTGCTTCAAGCATAAGCATTGAATCGGTAATAACTCCCCTACCCCAAAATAACTTTACTGATGTTGGATCAACTCCCAATCTTGATGTAATTTTAACAGCTATCCGATATGGACCATTTAAATTCAATGAATCCCGTGGTGGAGTGTGAGAAAAAACAATATTAAAATAATTTACTGCTGCAAGTGCATTTAATATTCCCCAACCCATCTCTCTGTTAGGATTATTTGCATTACTTGCTGTATTTCTCATGGCATCCCGCACTTGCATCGGTGTTAACGATGGATTCTCTGATAAAATCAACGCCGCCACACCCGCTGCAAGTGGACACGAAAAGGAGGTTCCACTAGCTGATGAATAACCATTATTAGAGAAAGGACTTGCAACCCTCACTCCACTACCCATTGCCATGACATCAGGTTTAATCCTTCCATCTACAGTATTTCCAACCGAACTAAAGGAAGCTCTTGAACCAGTAGATGTTACCGCACCAACTGCTATAACACTATCTCCATCAGCTGGTGCTACAAGTGTGTTGCGATTTTGATGATAGCCTTCATTGCCTGCAGAATTTATTACAACAATTCCTCTTTTTACCGCTAAATCGGCTGCAATGGTTATTGGTACTGTATTACCATCCATGTGAGTCCAATTATAACTCGGATAAGGTGGATCAAATTCAAGATAACCAAGTGAAGTGCTCGTGATATCTACTCCAATACTATCAGCCCACTCGAGTGCTCGTGCCCAGTTATCCATTTCAATGGGAGTTTCACTTTCAGTATTTTCAGTTTTCGCTAAAATATATGTAGACGCAAATGCAGGTCCAATTAGTTGTCCCTCCTTAAAACCTCCAATTGTAGAGAGTGTTTGGGTTCCATGGCTACCTGAACCCTGTCCTCCTTGACCATCCCCTACATATGGTCTGTTATTCACAAAATCCCAAGTAGCAACAATGTGCATATTTTGAAAAACTTCATGAGTTAGTCTGTTATATCCTGCATCCATCAGACAAATCCAGACTCCTTGACCATAATTGCCAGTATTATGAACAGCTACCACCATGATTTGTTGATTCTGAGTTAATGATGGTCCGTAATTAAAATTCATTGTAATATTTTCTGTTACTAAATTTTCATTTATTATCTGATTCTTTTCTGGCTCTATGGTTTCTTCATTATTAACAGGCTCAATTTTTTTTCTAAATTTTTGAACTAAATCTATTTTCTTAACAAAAGGTAACTTCTCGATTTCATATAATTTATTAGGATATACAAATGCACTTACCGAATTAAACCATTTAGAAGGATATCGTAACTCCTTTACGTATCTACTTAGCTCACTTAAATAATTTTGATTGACAGGTAAATCATCAAAGTCAATTAAAGAATTTTGATTAAAAACTTTTTTTCTCCTTTCAATCGATCTTTCGCTTATTACTAACAGAGGGTTTCTAAAGTATTTTTGTATATCATTTCCTTTGTCTGTGAAGTAAATCCAGACCTTTATTGGTTCATTTTCAGATTTGTATTTAAGAAATTCTTTTAGATTTATTGAAAATTTTTCTTGAGCAAGAAGATCAATAACAATTATTTGAATAAGTATAAAAATGCACCAAATTTTCATATACGGATTACAATTTATTTATAATTAAGGCAAAAGCCCGATAATTCGGGCTTTTGCTTATGCAAGAACTCAAAATAACCCATAAATTCAACTTACTTAATCAACATCATCTTCCTGATTGCTGTATAATTACCAGCAGTTATCTTATAGAAGTAAACACCTGACTGTAAGTTCGTTGCATCAAATGTCACTTCATGATAACCTTGCTTCATCTCACCATTTATAATTGTAGCTACACGTTCACCAACAATATTGAAAACTTCGATGGTTACGTTTGCATCTTGAGGCAATCCAAATTTAATTCTAGTACTTGGATTGAATGGGTTTGGATAATTTTGATATAACACAAAGTTCTTCGGTACCTCTACATTCTTATCAGTTCCAGTCGTTCTAATAACACGATATCTAATAGCAAATGTACTAGTGGATTTTACAGAATCACCACCAGCTCCAAATGCCCATACTGCCCATTGACCAGTTACAGTAGTATCAACCGGGTAATTTGGTCTAACAAAAATATTGAATAATTCAGACCTACGAATAGTAAATGTTGAATCAGTTCCATTAATATTTGAAAGTGATTCAAGCATAAACGGTGGAATTGTTGGAACACCACTTCTAATTATATATCTAACAGCATTACGTGCTTTATACCACCTATATGTTACAATAGTTGTATCATTTTCACGAGCAATCACGGTAGCATTATTTATTGGTCCAAATAATTCAAAAGTGCCAAGAGCAGCGCCTGGGAAATAATTAATTGTCATTCTTAATTTGTTCAATAAAGTATCAGTTACAACAACTCTTGCTACACCACTTACAGTAGTGTCAAATCCTGGTGTTAGCGACTGGAATCTAGCTGTTACATCCGGAGGTAATAATAAGTTAATTACAATTAACGAACCTGTTCCTCTCTGGAATTTTAGTTCATGAATCTTAATTGATGGTACGTTTGTTCCTCCCTGTCTGAAATCATAAGCTAAACCTTGTCCTAATTGTGGTAGTCCAATATCATCACCAATAAATCTACCATCTAAGATTCCAGCAGGTGGTGGAGGAGGTAATTCTTCCTCGCCAAATTGAGGATCAATACTGTCAGTTGCAGCTGGGTCAAGACCGAATCTTAACAATCTACTCTTTTCATTATCAGAAATCACCATAGGTAAATTCACCACAGGTGCTACAGTAAGCGCAGGCAATATTTCAAATGTTGAATCAGAATCATCAAACTTAGTAGAATCAGATTGGGCTTCAATTCTAATTTTATAATTACTACTTAACACAGCCGTGCTTGATATCTGTAAAGGATAAACACCTGTGTTATCGACATTGCTAGCAATAACACTCCAATTACTTCCACCATCAGAAGATATCTTAATTCTTACTTTAACATCGAAATCATAAGATTTCCACGTAACTAATTGCGCTGTTCCTCTCGGGAATTTTTCACCACCATTAGGAGATAGTACCGTAACTGTTCCAGGAATTGGACCTAATTGATGAATCTTAAACCCAAAGATTCTATGTGGAACACCCTGGTTACTACCACCAAGTGTAACCGTACCCTCTTCAAATT
>CAKZPH010000045.1 GCA_937138605.1 uncultured Ignavibacteriales bacterium | reverse complement strand
AAAATTCAGGCTTTTTTGTTTATGTGGTATGTTTATATAATTTACTCTAAGAAGATTGATAGATATTATGTTGGAGTGACTGAGGGAGATCTCAGATGGCGCATAGAACGTCATAATATGGGATGGGGAAGGTATACAAAGAGAAGTTTGAAACACAAAATTTCAGATGTCGTTTTAATCAACAATTTTGGCAAAGAATCAATGAGTTAAATTTCAATACCTAGGTTATTATCAAATTTTAGCTCAATTTTCCTCTCAGGTTATGTAACTAATTGAAAAAGTTGGTTTTAAACTATCGAAATTAAAGAACATATTCTTGGAAGAAGACAATGTCTATTGGTGGTTTAAAAACAGAATATTCGAGTAAGCTACTTATGCTACTTTTAAGAGTTGCTCTAAATTGGCTGAAATCTTAAACAGGAAATGACTGGGCAATTGATGAAAGAGTTATGGAAAATCATAATTTAAGAGTTCGAGTTTGGGATGGAGAAGAAAGTGTAAATTTTGATTTTTTATCACCAAGAGAAATAAGTCAAGAGAGAAAAATTAATTATATTATAAAAAATTTTTAGTATAAGATCATCCCGGTGATTTAAAACTCATCATACGAGTTTTTGAAAAAAATAACTTTCTGATTATGTCTATCTTGCGCAAGATGGAGAACAAGCATTAATTTACTTTATTAAAGAAAGCCACAGAAAATTTAAACCTCCAAAATTACTTTACTGCATTTTATTAGATTTAATATCACCAATTATTTTAGAAGTGGAGTTTTGTAGCAAATTAAGTTAAATAATAAAACAATATTAATTTCTGTGTTAATTTTTCTTAGTCAAAAGAAATAAAATAATAAATTAAAATTTAGAATTCGGTGCTAGTGGTGTTATAGCTAAACAATAGGATTCCAAAATTTATTAAACGATTAACTTAATAACTGTTTATTTGTCAGAGATCAATACTTTACCTGTAAATAGTTATTATTTAACGGATTTGAATTTTAGGTAATTTGCTCAAGATACATTTTTATCAAGTGTTTATTTTTTTTACAAGAGTGGATACTCCCCTAGCTCGATAATTGTCTAATGAAATCTTATAATTATATTATAACGATACATTTGGAAATTGTGTCGATTAATTTTGAAGAATTGGGAATTGTATAAAAAAAGGTGAATGAATAATTATACTCATTCACCTTTACAATTTATAAATAAGAATGCTAGTTTATTCTTTCCCGTTTCTCGGTCATTCTTATTCCTAAATTTTCTAGCTCAATCATAATTGGTTGATAAATATTTTTTACATTAGGAATCTTAACTCCTGTATCCTTAATTTTTCCATTGGCCATCATTTTTACGGCAATTGCCATAGGAAGACTTACTGTTCGAGCCATTGAAGTGTCACCATTTGGAATTCCAAAATCAATTAGTGTTGAAGTTATTCTGTCAATAGAATTGTCTTTATTTTCTACAATGAAAGTGTGTTTTAGAATAATCATATCAATTTCGCCAGGTTTGTAAACCAATTTTTCTTGTAGCCGATTACTCAACATGTCCAGTAAATTGTTTGCATTTCTCACAACTTCATCACTAAATAAACCCAGCCATTCTAATCTAAAGATTACCTGGTCAATTTTGTCAATTTTAACTTTATCCATTATAATTGATTTTAGATCGGCATCAGGATTAGAATTTAAAACTTTAGCAGTTATATTTTTGTAACTATTTCCTTCAACAAAATCGACAGGTGTTTCATCAATAAAACCCAACTGATTTAAAACATAAAATGTATCACACCATCCTAAATTTCTATAAGTTCCTCTCTTAACTGTTAAAGCGTTTTTTAATCCATATAAATCTTTATAAGGTAATGAGTCACGATTTGGATAAACTTCAAACTGACCTAAGCCTTCAACTTCCTCGACTAAGTAATTTCTAAATAAATCTTTTCCTTCAATCTCAATAACTTTTCCATTTTCAAGATACCTTGCAGGGTTTCTCGAAGCCAAAACAACACCACGAGGGCTCCAGGAAAATTTATAGCCAAAAGGATTGTCGTTATGTTGTGGAGCCGGCAAACCACCACAATAAGAATAAAAATGCAGGACTTTTCCCCCTTCTAATTCTAACTCATCGATTATTTTCATAGCAGACATGTGGTCAATTCCTGGGTCAACACCTATTTCATTTAAAAATAAGAGACCTTTTGCTTTTACCTTTTCATCAAGTTCGTTCATAGGCTGACTGACATAAGAAGTCGTAACCATATGCTTTCCATGTTCAAGACAAAATTCTGCAACTTTCAGATGATGAATCCAAGGCAGCAGACTAATTACAATGTCGAACTCTTTGATTAATTCAGTTAGTGCTTCTGAATTCTCAACGTTAATTTGTCTTGCTTTACCATGGGGAAAACCTTTAACAAGTTCTTCAGCTTTGCTTAAAGTGCGAGATGCTACAGTAACTTCTAGTTCTTTTTGTTGGAGTAAATAATGAACTCCAGGACGACTTACGAGTCCTGCTCCAAGTACAAGAATTTTTTTCATTTTTCCTCTCCTAAATATTTTTCTAAGTATTTATATTCTTTTGTTAATTGACCTTTGTGAAGAATAATTGCTTTCTTTAATGGGTAAGGAAGATTTATTTGTTCAAAATCCTTATCAAAGTTATTTTTAATTAATTGGGGAATAAAATTTTTTAAGACATGAGAAAATTCGATAGAGGATTCTCTTGCAAACTCACAGGGTAAATTATCTACTGCCATGTTTGTGATACCGTCTTTTTGCACACCGTCAATAAAAAAATCTCTATCTGGATAGTATGTGTAACATGGCATGTCAGGTTGAGTTGCTTTGTGTGTAATTTCTATAGCACCATTTATATCACAGCTAATGTCACCAATCACAAAAAATTTATCTATATACCGATAGTTATTTTTTAGATATTCCTTAGTTATAAGACGTGGATTATTCTCTTTCCATAATATGCAGTTTAGTAAAATTTTTAATTTGGGGATGTACTCATCGAAAATTGAATGGTATAAGTGAGGTTTCTCAAAATATTCATTTAAGTCGAAGTCGCCATTAAATCTTTGCACAGTATCAATTTCTTTAAAGACAATTTTCACTAATCGTTTATTCTCTTTTTTAAGTGATTCATAATTTGAAATTAAATCAGATGGACTTACTTCAAGATGAGGTAATATTTCAAAAAATTCTTGAGCACCTTTTGATACATTTCCGTAACCTGCAAAACCAACTGTTAAAGGTAACAGAAAGTCAGGAATTCCGTTTTTACTTATCTCTTCTCCAACGCTACGTAATGAATCTTTAGCTTCTTGGATATTAGAATACTCAAAGGGTTGTTTTATTTTGTTAAATGGTGTCAAAATATTATTTAACGAAAGTTTTTTTCCAAATGCGTGAATAGTTTCCACTAAACCAGCGTAACCTGCGTACTTACCAAA
>CAKZPH010000044.1 GCA_937138605.1 uncultured Ignavibacteriales bacterium | reverse complement strand
AGAAATTTTTTAAGGGATCTAGAATTTAAATCATAAAAGTCATATAACTAGAAAAAATTTTAACTTTCTTTGGAACTTTTAGCGGCACTGATTTAGTTTTAATCTTGACAAAAGTATCAAGATTAAATAACTTGTACCATAATTACTAAGACTTGGAGGAAAAAATGCCTAACGAAACAGTTGATCTAAATCAGCTAGCCGAACAGGAGTACAAATATGGTTTTTACACAGATATTGAAATGGAATTATTCCCAAAAGGCTTGAACGAAGAAATCATTCGAATGATTTCTGAAAAGAAGGGCGAGCCCGAATGGATGACCGAGTGGAGACTGAAAGCCTATCGTAATTGGCTAAAAATGGAAGAGCCTCACTGGGCTAATGTATATTATCCACCAATTAATTATCAAGACATAAGATATTTTGCAGCTCCAAAAAAGCGGCCACTAAAAAGTCTTGATGAGGCTGACCCGGAACTTCTTAAAACATTCGAAAAACTTGGGATCCCATTAGAGGAACAGAAGCGACTTGCAGGTGTAGCTGTTGATGCCGTATTTGACAGCGTTTCCGTTGCCACAACATACAAAGAAAAGTTAGCCGAACTTGGAATAATCTTTTGTTCCATATCTGAAGCTATTAGAGAATATCCAGATCTTGTGAAAAAATATCTTGGATCGGTCGTTCCACCAACAGATAATTTTTTCGCGGCATTAAATTCTGCAGTATTTAGCGATGGTTCTTTCGTTTATGTTCCTAAAGGTGTCCGTTGTCCGATGGAACTCTCTACCTATTTTAGAATTAATGCCAATGAAACGGGTCAATTTGAAAGAACACTAATCATTGCAGATGAAGGAAGTTACGTTAGTTACCTTGAAGGTTGTACTGCTCCAATTCGTGATGAGAACCAACTTCATGCTGCCGTTGTCGAATTGATTGCTCTGGATAATGCTGAAATTAAATATTCAACAGTTCAAAATTGGTATCCCGGTGACAAAGAAGGCAAAGGTGGAATTTATAATTTCGTTACGAAACGTGGAATTGCAAAAGGGAAACATTCTAAAATTTCATGGACTCAAGTCGAGACTGGTTCTGCAATCACCTGGAAGTATCCCAGTGTAATTTTACAAGGAGATTATTCAATTGGTGAATTCTATTCTGTAGCCCTGACTAATAGAAGACAACAAGCCGATACAGGAACAAAGATGATTCACATTGGAAAACATACCCGCAGTACAATCGTTTCAAAGGGAATTTCTGCCGGTGAAAGTAATAATTCATATCGTGGTCTTGTAAAAATTATGGCAAATGCGGACGATGCTAGAAATTTCTCGCAATGTGATTCTCTTTTAATAGGTGACAAATGCGGTGCTCATACTTTTCCATACTTAGAAGTAAATAATCCAACTGCTCGAGTTGAACACGAAGCGACAACTTCTAAAATCGGTGAAGATCAAATTTTCTATCTCAATCAAAGAGGAATTTCTAAAGAAGATGCTATAAGTCTAATTGTTAATGGTTATTGCAAGGAAGTATTTCTTGAATTACCAATGGAATTTGCCGTCGAGGCATCTAAATTGTTAAGTATTAGTCTCGAAGGTAGTGTAGGATAAAAACAAAAGAAAGGATAAAGGAAATGTTAAAAATTAAAGATTTAGTAGTGAAAGTAGAAGATAAAGAGATATTAAAAGGCGTCAATCTTGAAGTGAACGTTGGTGAAGTTCATGCAATTATGGGACCAAATGGTTCCGGTAAAAGCACCCTTGCCAACGTTATTGCAGGAAAAGAAAGTTACGAGGTCGTAAATGGTGAAATTTGGTTTAAGGATCATAACATTCTTGAACTTCCACCAGAAGAAAGAGCTCATCTAGGAATTTTCATGGCATTTCAATATCCTGTTGAAATTCCTGGAATTAGTAACGCCACTCTTTTGAAAACTGCTATTAACGAAATACGAAAAGCTCGTGGTGAAGAAGAATTAGATGCGATGGAATTTCTCACATTAATGAAAGAAAAAATCAAACTGCTTGATATGACCGAGGAAATGTTAAGTCGTTCCGTTAATACTGGATTTTCTGGCGGAGAAAAGAAGCGAAACGAGATCTTTCAGATGCTAATGCTAGAACCTAAACTTGCCATATTAGATGAAACTGATTCCGGTCTTGATATAGATGCTTTGAAGATTGTAGCAAATGGAGTTAATCTTTTAAGAGAAAATATGAAAGACAGAGCAATTGTGGTTGTAACACATTACCAGCGTTTACTTAATTACATAATTCCCGATTTTGTTCATGTGCTTTATGATGGTCGAATTGTAAAATCAGGTAACAAGAATCTTGCTTTGGAACTCGAAGCAAAAGGTTATGATTGGATAAAAAATGAAATCAATGTGGAAGTTTAAAGTGGAGTTGAAAAATGACAGAATTAATGAGTAAAAAATATAAAATTGACATTCCCGATTGGTATGTTAAAAGCTTTGATTTAATCCAAAAAAATACAAATGGCGCAATGCCTGACATTCTAAAGGTTTATCGTACAAGTTCTTTTCAAAAACTATTGGAAATTGGTTTTCCTACAACAAAAGTTGAAGATTGGAAATATACAAATGTTTATCCAATCATAGAAAAAAAATATAAAGCGTCGAATTTTATTAACATTTTTGAAAATGGAGAATTAATCAATAATGTCAAGAACCTGATTGAATCAAATCCTGTAATATCATTTCTATCTTCGTTTCAACTTGTTTTTATCGATGGTCATTACATCGATAGTCTTTCTTCAGTTCAAAAGAACGAAAGATTTATTTTACAACCAATCAGTCAGGCACTCAAATCAGAAAATGGAACTGTACTTAATCACCTGAACAAGTATTCAATAATCGAAAATGGATTTAATGCATTAAATAACATTTTCTTTATAGACGGTTTTTATCTTGAAGTTAAAGATAACGTTATCGAAGATGAACCTTTTGTTGCCATTTTTGTCCAGAGTGGAATTGAACCTTTGATGATAAATTCTAGAAATCTTATAGTTGTTGGGAAACATAGCAAAGTAAAAGTAATTGAGATTTTTATTTCCTTAAATGATGAGGTTAGTTTTACAAATTCAATTACTGAAGCAGTACTCGGTGAAAATTCTTTTGTTGAACATTATAAATATCAAGCTGAATCAGAAAAAAGTTATCACATTGGAAAGATTCAATCTGAAATTTTGCGTAACGCAAACTTTACAAGTCACAACCTAGTTTTTGGTGCGGCAATTACAAGAAATGATATTAATAATGTACTGAATGGCGAAGGTTCAGAAGTTCATATGTATGGCTTATATTTTACTCAAAATGCTCAACACGTTGATTCTCACACGTTAGTAGACCATGCCAAGCCACATTGCTTAAGTAACGAACTTTACAAGGGGATACTAGCGGATAATTCTCGTGGTGTTTTTAATGGTAAGATAATTGTACGTAAAGGTGCACAAAAGACTAATGCATATCAGTCTAATAAAAATTTACTTTTATCTGGACATGCAAAAATTGATACAAAGCCACAACTTGAAATTTTTGCTGATGATGTGAGATGTACTCACGGCGCAACAGTTGGTCAAGTTGAAGATGATTCATTATTTTACCTAAGAGCCAGAGGAATTGAAGAAAAAACAGCACGTACCTTGCTAGTTAATGCCTTTGCAAACGATGTATTAATGAATATGACATTCGAACCATTTAGAGAAAAAATTAGTGAAGTTGTTTCAACGAGAATGAATTTAATTCAAACAAGATCTGCAAATTAAAGATCAATTTAATTAGTTATTGATCTTAACAATTTTGACAGATGAGATTTAATAGTAATTATGCTTTGCTAATTGTTTTATCTAAATTAAAAAATTGGTGTAAACAATATTTTGGTGAAATTTAGAACTCGTTAAAATGAATAATACTGACTTAAAAAACATAAAGCATCAAAAGTCATTAGATGTTTATAAAATTAGAGAAGATTTCCCAATTCTTGAAACTCTTGTTAGGGGAAAACCACTTGTTTATCTGGATAATTCCGCAACTACCCAAAAACCACGTTGCGTAATTGAAAGAATGACTCGTTATTATGAATTAGAGAATGCGAATGTTCATCGTGGTGTTCATCGATTAAGTGAAATAGCATCTCAAGAATATGAAAATGCCAGGGAAGTTGTTCGAGAATTCTTAAATGCTGAGTCAGTAGAAGAGATAATTTTTGTACGTGGTACAACTGAAGCAATTAATCTGGTTGCCAATACTTTCGGTAAGTCATTCATTAAAGAGGGTGATGAAATAATTATTTCAGAAATGGAGCATCACTCAAACATTGTTCCATGGCAAATTCTTTGTGAAGAGAAAAAGGCAAAACTGAAAATTATTCCATTCAACGATAAAGGTGAATTAATTTTATCTGAATTTGAAAAATTGATTTCAGATAAAACTAAATTTGTTTCAATTGTTCATATTTCTAATTCACTTGGTACTATAAATCCAGTAAAAAAAATAATTGATATTGCTCATCATTACGAAATACCGGTGCTAATTGACGGTGCTCAATCAATTATGCATACTGAAATTGATGTACAAGATCTGGGATGTGATTTCTTTGTATTTTCTGGACATAAACTTTTTGGCCCAACAGGTATTGGCATTCTATATGGAAAGAAAAACATTTTAGAAAAACTTCCACCTTATCAAGGTGGTGGCGATATGATTAAATCTGTTACATTTGAAAAAACAATATATAATGACCTGCCCTGGAAATTTGAAGCAGGTACACCAAATATCGTTGGTGCAATTGGTTTATCTGAAGCAATTAAGTATGTCAAGTCAATTGGTTACGAAAGTATTACTGTCTATGAGAATGAATTACTTGAGTATGCTACAAATAGATTAAAACAAATTCCATCATTGAGAATAATAGGTGAAGCATCTACAAAAGGCCCTATCATTTCCTTCATCATTGAAAATATTCATCCACACGATATTGGTACAATTTTAGATTTCGAAGGTATTGCCATAAGGACAGGTCATCATTGTACTCAACCCGTAATGAAACACTTTAACATTCCCGCAACAGCGAGAGCTTCATTTACTTTTTATAACACAAAAGAAGAAATTGACAAACTTGTTGAAGGAATTCAAAAAGTAATTAAGGTTTTTTCATGAATGATTTAAGAGAGCTGTATCAAGAAGTTATTCTCGATCACAGCAAACATCCAAAAAACTATCATAAAATGGAAGACGCAACACACGTTGCAGAAGGTTACAATCCCCTTTGTGGAGATCATTTCAATTTATACTTAAAAGTTGAAGATGGTATTATTAAAGATGTGAGCTTTTTAGGTGCTGGATGTGCAATTTCAAAAGCATCTGCTTCAATAATGACATCGATTATTAAGGGAAAATCAATTGAAGACGCTGAAAAAATTTTCCAAAACTTTCATTCGCTTGTGACAGGAAAGATTGATAAAAATTTTGATATAAATTCGCTTGGCAAGTTAGCAGTTTTTTCTGGTGTTTCCGAATATCCTGTAAGAGTTAAATGTGCAACTCTAGCTTGGCATACTTTAATTAATGCTTTGAAAAATAAACCGGGTATAACATCAACAGAGTGATTATGGAATCAGAAAATAAAATTGATTTAAAGCAACTTGAACATGACATTATCCAAACACTTAAAACCTGTTACGATCCAGAAATTCCCGTTGATATTTATGAACTTGGTTTAATATATCGAATTGAAATAAATCCCGAAGGTAATGTTGAAATAGATATGACTTTGACATCTCCAGCGTGTCCGGTTGCCGGCTCTTTGCCACTTGAAGTAGAAAGAAAGATTAGAGACTTACCTGATGTTAAAGATGTAAAAGTAAATATTGTTTGGGAACCTATGTGGACAAAAGATATGATGTCAGATATAGCAAAAATCAAATTAGGTTTTTATTAATCAACCCTTAATATTAAGGAGAAAAATTATGCTTGAATTTCATTCAAAAAAACCACCATTGTATGACCCCGCTCATGTTCAATGGATGAGAGATGAACTTGTTTATGTTGGATTTGAAGAGATGCTAGAACCTGAAATAGTTGAGAAACGCCTTAATCAAAAAGATGACAAAGTTAAACTTGTATTTATTAACTCAGTTTGTGGTTGTGCAGCAGGAAGTGCAAGACCTGGTGTTTCTCTAGCTTTGCAAAATACTGTCATACCGGATGAATTATTAACATCTTTTGCAGGTCAAGATAGGGATGCGGTTGATTACATTAGAAATATTTTTCTTAAAGATTTTCCGCCTTCATCACCCTCTATTGCCTTGCTGAGAAATGGCGCTGTTTTATATATAATGCACCGTCACCAGATTGAAGGCAGAACAGCTGAACAAATTGCTCAGGACTTAATTCAAGTGTTTAATAAGTATTGTTCCCGAACCGGTCCTTCAATTCCTCGTGAAAAATATGATAAACTGGTTCACGCAAAAGCTTGTGGACAAACTATTCCATTAAATGATGGAAAATAAGAAATGAAATTCAGTACAGTTGAAGAATACGGATTAAGATGTATTTTACAAATTGCAAAACATCAAAAAGAGAATGGTTTAACCATACCAGAAATTAGTGAACTCGAGGGCTTATCTGAAGCAAACGTAGCAAAAATTTTAAGAATACTTCGCCTTGGTGGAATTGTAGAAGCCGAACGTGGACAATCTGGTGGTTATCGCTTAAGTCGTAAACCCGAAGAAATTCCCCTTCGGGAAGTACTTTATGTTCTCGGTGGTAAGTTATATGAAAGTGATTTCTGTTCTACTTATACCGGGATTTCAACTATTTGCACAAATTCAATTGATTGTTCAGTACGTTCGCTCTGGAAAAATGTTCAAAGAGTAATTGATGAAATTTTAGGTAAAATAACCTTGAATGATTTGATAGGTTCAGAACATGAAGTTGATAAAATTGTTTCAGAAAAAGTGGAAAGTGTTACAAATGGCCTTGAGTTAAAAGTTTTACGTTAAATAATTAAATCAACTCTCACCAATTAAACTTAATATCTCTATTTTTAATATATTAACTTTTTACATAGTCAATGTGTATTTATCTTGGTTGGGCCATCAAATCTATCCATAAAATAAACATGAATTTATTTGTTCAATATCAAATAATTTTTTGTATTTTATTGTATGAAAATAAAATTTTGGGGAACGAGAGGCTCAATCCCCGTAAATGGCAAAGAATTTTGTAAATATGGAGGTAACACCTCGAGTGTTGAAATCCTTCCTTCTGAAAATATTTCTTTCATACTGGACGCGGGTTCAGGAATAAGAAACGCAGGTATCGACATAATAAAAAGAAAAGAAGTAGAAAAAATTTTTATTTTTCTTTCTCATTTTCATACTGACCACATTGTTGGTTTACCATTTTTTACTCCATTTTACAAAGAGAATTATTCAATAAACATATTTGGATTACCTTATATTTACAATACAATCGAAAAAATTGTTGATTTAATAATTGGTCCTCCCTTTTTTACCCTAACAAAAGAAAATTTTAAAGCCAAGATTTTATTCAAAAATTTATCTATAGGTGATGTTTTTAATATTAATGGAGTAATTGTATCCACTATTAAAGTAAATCATCCAGACCCTACACTGGGGTATAAAATTATTTATAAAAATCAGACAATCGTTTACATCACCGATAATGAACTTATTCAAAACAATCAGCTATCTTTAGATAATATCGAGAAAGTAATTAGAGAAAAACATGTAGACCTGATTGAGTTTTGTAAGAATGCCGATGTCTTAATTCATGACACTTCATATGATATTGATGACTACAATGAAAGAATTGGCTGGGGACATTCTAATATATATTCTGCTGTTATGCTAGGTCATTTAGCGAAGGTTAAAAAACTCTACCTTTTCCATTACGATCCAAGTTACGATGATAACAAAATTGACACTTTACTAAACAAAACCCAAAAATTTTCGAAAAAAATCAATGGCAGAATTGAATGTTACGCTTCCAGCGACTATATGGAAGTGGAAATTTAATTACGGTTAGGGAAATTTAAAATAAAAACAATTTAAATTTACATCGGTAATTTATTAAAGTGATTGTACTAAAGAATTGGAAAACGAAATGAAAGTTATTAAAGAAAATAATTTCATAGAAGTTGAGTATGAACCAAAGTATTGTGTCATAAAAATAAAAAACGATATCGTCCCTCTTTCAACCTCAATTGAGCTAAAAGAACTCTTTAAAAAACTTTTTGATGAAAAAAAATATTTCAATTATCTTTTAGACCTTTCTGAATTAAAATTCATTGAAAGCTCTTTAATTGGAGTTATTGTTGAAGCATTCAGAACGATTTCCCTTTCAAATGGAAAATTAGCATTAGTGATAAAATCACAAGCTGTTTATGATAGATTTGAGATATCTCAATTAGATAAAGTATTAAGAATTTATGAAAATATCGAAGATGCTATTAAAGCCTTTAAATAGTAATTTAGTTCAAAATGTCATATAAGCTGGATTTGGTAACTTGAATACCTTGCCTGGATACTCTCCCCAAAAATCTGATTCCTGATCTCCAATATTCAGTAAAATGTGATAACCATTTCCCTCAACTAATTTCTTTCGTATTTGTGACTTAAATTCAGAAGTTTTCATTTTAGGAGTTCTTGGCTTGAAAAATACACCATCAATATTCTTAAAACCTACATTATTAAGATTTTTAATTGTGGGATCGGGATCTTTTATGTATTTTGATTCGTGTCTACCAGTAATAAAAAATATTTTCACCCCTTTTTCTTTTAGAAAAAGATAAAGCTCTAATACCGGCTGAATTGCTGTGGCTTTTGCTGAATCTACCCAGGCTTCCCATGATTCTTGAGTGTAACCAAAATCAAATTCTTTCATGTACTCTAAGTTGTTAAGACTGGTCTCATCAATATCAAAAATTGCGATGTTATTTTTAGATTTATCAAGATTTTTTTCTGCATATTTTTTAGCTTCGTTACATATTCGCCAAACCTCTTTCCAATACCGAGTCGAATCTTCAAAATACTCTTTAATTTCTTTCTTTGCGTAATACAGATTTATCGGTTCTTTTGTTGTTGAACATCCTGTAAATAATAAAATTGAGATTATCAGAACTGAAAGTTTTCTTTTCATTTTTTCCTCAAATATTTATTTCTAAGCTTCTCCAGATGTACCAGCTGGCAACTGAGTTAAAAGGCTCCCATTTGTTTTGCTTTGATACTTGAATAACTTTCTTTGAATCAGGGAGTTTCTTTAACCCATATAATTTTTTAATTCCTTTTCTAATTCCCAAGTCTTCGCTCGGTAACACATTTAGTCTAAAAAGTGAAAAAATCAAAAACATATGAACAGTCCACACGCCTATACCTTTAACTCTTGTTAAAATCTTTATAATCTCATCGTCACTCAAACTATCCATTACTTCTAAATCAATTTCTCCTTTTAACATTTTAAAAGAAAGGTCTTTAATTGAAACGATTTTATTGCGTGAAAGTCCAATTGATTTTAATGTGTCATCACTTGTTTGTAAAATATCTACAGGTTCAGGAAATGATTTGTAATTAAAATAACTAAGAAATCTATTAAAAATTGATTGAGCTGAACGCATAGAAAGTTGTTGAGAAATAATTGCATCAATTATCGACTCAAAATGATTTTTCTGTGGTCGAAGTGTACACTCACCCACTACTTCAATTACTTTTGCCAAATTTCGATCATTATTTTTCAAGTATGCCAAGCTGTCTCTAGTTCATTAATATAATCAAAAGAATTTCTTTTTATCAGAGTCAAATCATATTGTTTCATAATAAAAAACAATTTAAAGATTTTTACAAAAAACTTGGTAATGGTTGCTTACTCTATAGAGTCAATTGACTTCAAAAAGATTCACAAAACTTTAATCAAACACGGTCTATACCTCTAACTCGTCTAATTAGTCAACATTTAAGACAGGCTAAAAAAATAAAACGATTCATTTTCTATATTTGTAAAAAATTGGACAAACAAAAGGAGTAAAAGCCATGACAATAGATGAAATAACTAAACTACTGGGAAATGAAGCGGATTATTTACTGAATCATAAATGCAAAACTATAGAAAAAGAAATGTTACATTTGCCTGGACCAGATTTCGTGGATAGAGTTTTTGTTCCTTCCGACCGAAATCCACAGGTTTTGAGAAACCTTCAACTACTCTTTAACACAGGAAGACTTGCAGGTACTGGTTATCTTTCCATTCTTCCCGTTGATCAAGGAATAGAGCATTCTGCTGGCGCTTCATTCGCACCAAATCCAATATATTTTGATGGCGAAAACATTGTAAAACTTGCAATCGAAGGTGGCTGCAATGCAGTTGCATCAACACTTGGAGTACTTGGATCAGTTGCAAGAAAATATGCACATAAAATTCCATTTATTGTAAAAATTAATCACAACGAATTCTTGAGCTACCCAAATACTTACGATCAAATTCTTTTTGCATCAGTTAAGCAAGCATTTGACTTGGGCGCTGTAGCGATTGGTGCAACTATTTATTTTGGTTCACAAGAATCTAAACGACAAATTCAAGAAATTTCCGAAGCATTTCAGTATGCTCACGAACTTGGTATGGTTACCATACTCTGGTGCTATCTTAGAAATTCTGCATTTAAACAAGGAGAAAAAGATTATCACCTTGCAGCAGATCTAACAGGTCAGGCTAATCATCTTGGTGCAACGATTGAAGCCGACATAATCAAACAAAAACTCCCCGAAACAAATGGAGGTTATAACGCTCTTAAATTCGGGAAGACTCATAAGAAAGTTTACGAACAACTAACCACTGACCATCCTATTGATCTTACAAGATATCAAGTTGTTAACAATTACATGGGAAGAATTGGTTTGATCAATTCTGGTGGTCCATCAGGTGAGAACGACCTTGCTGAAGCAGTACGAACCGCTGTCATTAATAAACGTGCTGGTGGAATGGGATTAATCTCAGGAAGAAAAGCATTCCAGAGAACCATGGAAGATGGTATAAAAATATTAAATGCTATTCAAGACGTTTATCTCTGCAAAGATGTAACAATAGCATAAATTTATTTTTAACAAAGGGATAGAACTAATACAAATTTGTCTATCCCTTTTTTATTTTATTAACAGTAAGATATGTTTCACTTAAATAAAATTTTCCGAAGAGGATTAATTATACTTTCTAAAAATCAGAAGAAGAAAATCACCTGAAAGAAAAAACATTCATTCAAAGGATTTTATTCTAAACAATTAAAGCTTTTAAGTTCACAAACTTTTTGTTCTACTCACTTCACGCCTGATTCAAAAATAATATCACTAAAGAAGCATTTATAAGATTATTAATAATACATCTGGGGAAAATTAAACCTTGATTTGTCTCTGCATCATCAATTAAAGGAACCAATTTTGATACTTAATGGATTCACGCGTCCTCAAAAAAATCAGACAGAAATAAAAATAAAGTAGTTTTTTGGATCCTAAGAGAGTTAACGTGCCCGAACACAGTGTGATCCTAATTGAATATTGTTCGTTATATAAATTCTTCACAATGAGCGTGTAAAAAACAAAATTTCCGAGAAAAAACGAGAAGAACTAAAAAGAAGATTAATATTACCAGGAAAACTGAATGAATAATTCTAAAAAAATTGATTTAAAACAAATTCTAAACTGTATTAAAGAAGTTTGATTTTGGGAAAAAGAATATCAGAAATTAGTGTCATACTTAAAGAACATAATAAAAAGCTATTAATATAATAACTTAAACCACCTATCAAATGAAGATTTTAACGATTTAATTCATCAAACCATACATAACTTAATTACTCAAATTATAAAAGTGTCTCTGAAATTAATAAATAATACCGAATGTTATATTCGAAAAATGTTACATCATGACATAAAAAAGACTCTGTGTACTTCAACAGAAGAACAATCATAAATTTCATACCCAAATTCAATACTAAGAGAATTGGAAAATGAAGAAAAAATAGATTCTATAAACAATAGAAATATACTATGGAAGAACTTTAAAAATCCTGATGGAATGAAAAGAAAACTAACAACTACGATTTTATTCAAGATTATGATTTTAATGAAATTCTAGCCGAGTAATGATAGACAAGAGAAAAAATCAATTTATTAAAAAAATTTGGATCGCGTCCACGTTGCTCTTTTGACTTTAAAAGATAAAAACTTACGATTAAATTACGTTGAAAAGTTTAAAAAGATATTAGAAATGTTTTTTCAGAATTTTAGTGAAAGACTCAAAAAGTTTTTTCACGGAAAAATTGAACTTAGCCATGAAATATTAAGAGATAAAGAAAGAAATGAAAAATTTTCAAAAATAAAATTAGAATTTGATTATAAACATCGACTTCTAACCGAAATTGTTCAACATATTTCTTGCAGCGAAATAATAGACTACTATAAAAACAAAGTAATTAGAAAATTTATTCTGGATAACTTCAGACAAACATTGTTAGACGTAAGTATGATGAAACATTTAATCAACAAGTGAAAGTTGGTACTGTCACGGACTTTAATACGGGAGAGTATGTTCTTGTTTATTCAACAGTTGAAGATAAATACGACAAAAAATTTAGAGAAGATTCTATCATTAAAATCGAGTTAATCGCATGAAAAAAATAAAAATACCTGGATTAGAAAAAGAATACATAGTTGGAAAAATAGTTTGCGTTGGAAAGAATTACCTAGAACATGCAAAAGAATTAGGAGATTCCATTCCAGAAAAACCTGTGATATTTATGAAACCTCCATCTTCCATAATTTTCTCTGGTCAAAAAATTATTTATCCTGATTTTACAAAATCACTTCATTACGAAACTGAACTTGTACTTTTAATTGGCCAAACAGGTAAGAAAATTAAAAAGGAAAAAGCTTTCGAATATATTTCTGCGTATGGGGTAGGCCTAGACATGACTTTGAGAGATTGGCAAAGTGAGCTAAAAAAATTTGGCCATCCGTGGGAAATTTCAAAATGTTTTGATACTTCTACTGTTCTTGGCGATTTTGTTCCCAAGGAAAAAGGTATTAATCCTAACAATCTTGAAATAAAACTATGGGTTAATGAAGAATTAAAACAACACGATAACACTTCAAATATGATTTATTCAGTTGAAAAAATCGTTGAGTACTTATCTTTTTATTTCACATTAGAAGAGGGTGATTTAATTTTCACAGGCACACCACAAGGAGTAGGGGAAGTAAAAGTTGAAGATAAATTAATTGCAGAAATATCAGGTATTGGTAGGTTGGAAGCTGTTGTGGGCAGTTGAATTAAAAAACTAATCAAATCTTTTGTTCATAAAATCTTTAACCGAAAGAATCTCAAATCGAAATTCTTTTGATCTTTTTATAAATGTAGCCGTCGTATTTTGAGTAGTAAGTAAATATTCTTTACCGAGAGCACCCCAAATAAATTTACTTAAAGCTTCTACTTCTAATATATCAGGAATTAAAATACTAAAACCGCTTTTGTTTGAAATTAAATGTAACTATTTGTCTTTAGTAAATATTATATCAATTTCATTTACAACATCCTCATCACTAATAATTTTAACTCCACTCAAAAGATCTAAATAGTATTTTACTTTAGATATGTCATAAACATGATACTTAAGCCAACCTCCTGATTTAAAGCTCAAGCTATTTAGAGTAATATTTATTGTTAAAGTGAATAGAATAATTCTTTGCAAACACTCCGTATGTTTAGCCTTGGATTATCTGATATATTTTCACCAAACTTTATTTAATAAAGTGATAAATTCTTTAATTAGACTGTTTTGAATGATAAACTCAAATAAGAATT
>CAKZPH010000043.1 GCA_937138605.1 uncultured Ignavibacteriales bacterium | reverse complement strand
TTAATAATGAGTTAGTGCCTTTACGAGCAAGATTAGCGGAACTTGAAACGAAATGTGATTACTATAAACATAAATACGAAATGTTAAAGATGATTATTGATATTTGGAGAACTCAATCGGCGAATGAGAGATTGAAAATATGAGTTTGTATGTTCAAGTTTTGCTTGCTTATAAGGAAGAGATAAAAAACTCTGTTTACAGTGAAGTTTTTGATTCAGAGTTATATGATGATTTATTAACTGTGGAAAAGAAGATTACTGAATTATATCAAGAGAGATTAATTAGTGATTATGATTTAATCATTATAAATTGTGTTGCGTCAAATAAATCCTTTCGTTTACTAGAGAAAAAGTATAAGATTTCCAGACTGAAATTATCAACGGATTTTAAAAATATTTGTGCAAAAATTGCCTTTTATTTAGATAGCAGTTTTTCTGATGAGGGTTATATGAAAAAATTAAAACAAAAGTATCACTTAACAGATGAACAAGTTCTTAAGCTTTTTAGGAGAGATAAGCGTTGATGACTTTAAGATGTAAACATCGGCACACAATTGATGAACATCCTGCATGTTTTGCTAACAATGATTTAGCAGAAAGAAGATATGTTAAGGATACTGGAAAGCCCTGGTATACTTATCCTGGTTATAAGATTGGTTATTTAGACATAGAAACTTCTGGACTAATTGGTGAAAAAGATTATATATTAACGTGGTGCATAAAAGAAAAGGGAGGTGAGATTTTTTCTGATAAAATAACAAAAAGAGATATTTCCACGTACAGACTTGACAAACGGATTGTTAAAACTCTCATAGATAAGCTTTGTGAATTTAGAATTATTGTCACTTATTATGGGACAAAGTTTGACATCCCATTTCTTCGAACAAGGGCGCTTAAATTTGGAATTACTTTTCCAACCTATGGGCATATTTATACTTGGGACTTGTATTATACAGTTCGCTCAAAATTATCGCTGACTAGAAATACTTTAGAGAGAGCGTGTGCTCTGCTGGGGATTGAAGGCAAAACTCACGTAGACTTAAATGTTTGGCAACTGGCTGCGCTTGGCGATGAAAAATCATTGAAAGAGGTCTTGACACACAATGAATATGATGTTATAATACTTGAAGAATTACATGATCGATTATCTTTTACAAGAAAGTGGATTAAATCTAGTATATAGGAGTGATAAGATGAACAATGAATTGAAAGGTTTTAAGTCTGTTGTCACAACTGATTTTGTGAAAAAGAGTGATTTATGGCACGTAAAACTATTTGTAAAATATTCTTTTTCCGAAGATTTGGTTAATTGGCATGATTTAGAGATTATGTCAGAGAAATCTGCGGACACTGCTGATAAAGCGTATCAGGAAGCGTTAAAAGAAATATTAAACATGAATTTTTTTGGAAAAGATGACGCAAGTTTCGTTTTATAGACTGAAAAATAATATTGTAATTAAAGGATTCTCGTCTTTGGGAATAAAAACAACTAAGGATGGAAATCTTATTGTTCCGATACCAATTATTGTATTTGTTGTAAAGTTTTTGATTTTTACCAGACTTGTTGATTATAGAAGTATCCAACAGATTATAAATGAGTTTAAAGATAGCGAAGAATATATAAAAGATTTTAAATTAGAAAGGAGTTGAAAATGTATGATTATAGTTTTTGGCTAGAGTCACAGTCTTGGTACATCGGTGATGTAGAAGATTCAGATGCTGATCCATTTGATTATGATAATGATTACTGGGAATATCTTTTTTCTTTAGAGCCGTTTTGTGAGGACAATGATGATGAAATGTTCCTTTTGCAAGTCATGTCTGCGGATTCGGCGTGTTGAAAGGGGGAATTGGATAAAAAATTATTTAGTTTGCGGTTTTTGTGGCAGGATTTATGATAACAATCCGCACAGTGTTGAGGAAGTAAAAGGTGAGGAAGCAGAGTATGCACGAAGTTATCTGGGGCTGACGAAAGTAGGGAGTGACGATGAAAATTCTGGTTAAGTTTAGCGAAGAAGTTGATTTTGCCCTTAGCGAGGAAATTCTTGCTAAGTACGTAGACTTTTCTAAAAGGCAAACAGTTGTTTGGAAAGTAGATAAGTTTTCGGAGGAGCATGTTTTTTCATTAGAAACTTGTCCATTTGTGTTGTTTTATAAGGTTTTATCTGATTTTGTAATTTTTTATGATAATAGAAATAAGGTTTTTATTTTCGACAGTGTTAGTCTTTATGAAGCTTTTACACAGATTTGTACATTTGGTGTTGTTGAAGCACCAGTTATGTTTTACACAATGACGAAAAATTTATTTTTCGATTTGCGCCATGATTTGAAAGATTTAGTTGTTGTTAGTGATGTGGTCATGGTCGGAAACGATTTGAATTTTTCACGGTATTTAGAATATTTACATCACGGTAAAATGACGAATAATTTTGAATTTAAGTTTAGTAGTGAAAAATTTGTTGTTCCGGCTAAGCATTTTAAACTTTGGTTATTGACGATTCGTTAAACGACTATGTTAAGCAGACTGGTTGAAGAAGATTTTGGAAAAAGGAACGAAACGTCACGTTGGTTTAAAGCTGACGTTCATGATTCTTTGGTTGTTGATAAGGAAAGAAACGTTTTTTATTGGAATTCTAGAGATTTATCTGGTGATGTTTATGCTTATTTGGTAAACGTTCGTGGTTGGTCTTCTCAAAAAGCAAAGGAATATGTTGAAAATAATTATCAAAATTTTCCCTTTTTGAAACGTGTTGAATCTGTTGTAACTTATCCTAAATTAGTTAACACGTTTTTTGTTAATGGTCTTAATCAAAGAGATTATTTTTATAGTCGTGGTTTACTTGATAAAACGATTGATCATTTTCTTTTAGGTTACTTTGATGGGTGGGCAACTATTCCGATTTTTGAAGATGGCGTTTTTAAAAATTTTCAGTTACGGAGAGATAATCCTAAACAAATCAAAGCTTATTATCGCGGGGTTGGGCAGTTATTGTTCAATGTTGATATACTAAAGTACGTTAGTGAAGTCTTTATGGTGGAAGGGACGATAGATGCGTTAATTTTGATTCAAAACGGTCTTCCGGCTATAGCGCCTTGTAGCGGAGTTTTACAACCGAAATATTTTCACAGGTTTTATAAAATTAAGAGAATAAACATCTTGTTTGACAACGATCGAGCCGGTTATGAGGAAGCGGTTAAAACTGCGAAAATGCTTGGAGAAGAGCGGTGTTATATTTATCTCTTTCAGGATTTTGGTGAGAAATATGATCCTGTTGATTTTTTTAGAGATGGAAATACTCTTGACAATTTACTCAAGTTAGTGTATAATTCAAGTAAGAAAGTTTATCAACTTGATTATTTACAGAAAGGAAAAGGGTAAAATGATTTCTTATGCTTGGGATATTTTACGTTATATTTTAGACAATGAATTAGCTGAGGACAATTTAGAACTGGAGAGGCTGTTTTGGTTTTACGCTGAAAAACACGGGTTTCGCGAGAATCAGATTGTTGAATGTCTCGAATCTCCTGACTTTCCCTGGTTTAGGAAGAAGAAGCGGACGTCTAGAAAGGAGTTAGAAATGCAACTATTTATTTTAAATTTTGCTCATCCGATTACTGATGAACAGTTGGAGCAAATTCGTAAGTTAACTGGTTTTGAGATAGTATTGGTTAAGTCATTTCCTGTACATTTTGACACAAATAAATTTTTTGTTACTCAAGTAGACGATCTTGTTGATGTCGTGTCTGAGTTTGTTAAAACTATTGGTGGTTGGAACGTAGATATTCTTATTAATCCTCCGTCACTATCATCAATTGCAGTTCCCTTATTACGTAGTTTAGACGAAGCGGCTGGTCGTTGGCTACCGATTATAAAACTTAAAAGGGATGAATCAAGTTTAGGAGCAAAGTTTATTGTTGATGAGATTCTATGATATACCGTTCTTTTTCAAGTAAATGGAGGAACAGATGAAGAAGATTTTGGTTACGGGTGGTTGTGGATTTGTCGGCAGGCATTTGGTTGATAGATTATTAAGCGATGACCATAATATTTTAGTAGTTGATGATTTATCAAGTAATGGTTCGTATGTGCGTTCTGAATTGATTAGGCAAGGTGTTAGATTCTTTGTTGGTGATTGTCGAAAGTTTTTCAATGATGTTTCTGAAAATTTTGATGAGGTTTTTCATTTGGCTGCCGTTGTTGGTGGGCGAAACAAGATTGATGGTAATCCTTTAGATTTAGCGGTGAACTTTTCAATTGATTCTGAGATGTTTATGTGGGCGCGTGAACATGCGGGTAGGGTTTTTTATATGAGTTCGTCTGCGGTTTATCCAGTTTATTTACAAGAACAGTTTTTATATTCAAATCTATATGAAGAATTAGTTGATTTTTCAGAACCGAACAGTAGGTTATCACAACCTGACCAGGTGTATGGTTGGGCTAAGTTTTTAGGTGAAGCTTTAGCGTGGAAGTTTGTCGAGGTTACTAAGAAACAGGTTTTCATTTTTAGACCTTTTTCTGGCTTTGGTGAAGACCAGAGTTTAGATTATCCAATTCCCTCATTAGTAGACAAAGTCTTTCGGACTTTAACGGGGTTAGATGACCACGTTGAAATTTGGGGTAGCGGGGAACAGGTTCGTGATTTTGTTTATATTGATGATGTAATTGATGTTATATTAAAAACGCCTGATGTGGCGGATAAAAATCCATTTACAATCAATATTGGTACGGGGATTGGTACAAGTTTTATCGAAGTAGTCAAATTGATCTCAAAAATTATTGGTAAAGAATTTCCTTATAGAACCGATATAACAAAACCAAGCGGTGTTTTTTATCGGGTAGCTAATGTATTTAATCAGATGTACTATAACTTATTGCCGCCGGCAAATATGTTTGAAAGGGGCTTAAAGAGAGTTATCAACTTTTACAGGAATAAATATGAATAAGTTAGATTTTTTTCAACTTTTCCCAGAATTAGAGAATGAATTTGTGTGGTTAATTCGTCCAAATCGGGAGTTATTTGG
>CAKZPH010000042.1 GCA_937138605.1 uncultured Ignavibacteriales bacterium | reverse complement strand
CTAATTTCAAAATTTTATTGACATTGATGAACAAGTAATATAAAATTGAACAAATTAATGAATAAATTAAGGTAAAGATATGAGCAAGAGTAACCGCATCGGGATATTTATTATAACTTCCCTGCTAATTTCATTATTTAATCATTGTGGAAAGTCACCTTCCCAACCTGAAACACCTATCTCAACAGAAGTTGCTTTTTCAGGACAGGTTATCGACTTTGATACAGGCCAACCTATTTCAAACGCTGCTGTAAAAATTATTGCCGATTCAGTTTACGGTGTAGCAACAGACGCTACTGGTAATTTCACAAAAACAATCCGCCTTTCAAAAAGCATGGATGTTTTTGTAATTGCTTCGAAAGAAAATTACACAAGTGATACTTTAATTGTTTTTGCAGTACCCGGTAGAACCATTAACGTTCCCCAGCTAAAGATAAAAAGAATTTCTTCAACAACAGTATCAGGATCTCCTGCAAGTATTGTTCTTGTTAGACAAACTTATACATCAATTGGTGTTAGAGAAAGTGGACAAAACGAAACGACTACTTTAACATTTGAAGTAAGAGACTCCAGCGGAAATCCCATTGATATTAATAAAGCCGTCACAGTAAACTTCTATTTAGGTGCAAATCCAGGTGGAGGACTCTTTATTCATCCACCTTCACGTAAAACAAACAGTTTAGGGCAAGCATCAGTTAATGTAACGAGTGGAACTAAAGCCGGGATTGTTCAAATAATTGCAGAAGTGAACACTGAAACAAATTTAATTAGGTCAAAACCTGTTAGTGTGGCAATTCACGGCGGTTTACCAGATCATAATCACTTTAGTCTTGCTCCGGAGAAATTAAATTTTCCAGGATTAGTGAGTTATGGACTATCAAATAAAATTTCTGCCTATGTTGGTGATAAGTATTCAAATCCAGTTAAACCAGGAACGGTAGTTTACTTCTCAACCACTGGTGGAATAATAGAAGGCTCAGCTACTACAGATGAAATTGGTAGAGCTACAGTTCAATTAATTTCTGCACGTCCTGAGCCTATTCATCCAAATCTTGGTCCTGGATTTGCCTCGGTTACTGCCTTTACTGCTAATGAAAATAATCAAATCATAACTCGACAAATAGCAGTATTGTTCTCTGGTCCACCGGAAATTATGACCATCTCTCCGACTTCATTTAATATTTCTAATGGTGGTTCACAATTTTTTGTGTATACTGTTTCAGACGGAAATGGTAACCCACTGGCATCAGGCAATACAATAAGTGTTAAAGTTGAAGGTAACGTGAAAGCACAAGGTGATGTATCCGTAAATTTACCAGATACACAAAGTAGGTCATGGACACATTTTAGTTTTACTGTTACTGATTCGGACCCTGATGAAGATAGATTAGAACCTGTCACCATAACTATAGAAGTTGACGGACCCAACGGTAAAAATAAAATTTCAATTACTGGTACATCACGGTAATTTAATATAAACTACCGATTATCTGAAGTTACTTTATTTGCAAGGTGATGTTAACAACAGAAAGGTTGTGAGTCCGATCACAAAAGATAACATTTTCGTTAGTTAACTTCCTATCAAAAGCATTCCAATTCTGTAAACCATAAAACAAACAATAAACGCAATTGTTAAGGGGAGTAAATTTGAAATCACAGTCCACTTCACACTCCGTGTTTCCTTGTAAATTGTCCAGGTTGTTGTCGAGCAAGGATAGTGAAGCAATGAGAAGAACATCAAACAAATAGCAGTCAATACAGTCCATTCATTTTGAATAAAAAGCTCTTTTAATTGATCAAGCTCAAGATCTATCATCTTGGAACCTGATGAATATATCATAATAATTGTTGGTATAATAATCTCATTAGCAGGTATTGCAATTATATATGCTAGTAAAATTACTCCATCCAATCCAATAGCCTTTCCAACAGGTTGAAGAAAATCTACACCATATGACATTAACGTTTTTCCATTTAATGTTACATTTCCTAAAATCCAAATTAAACCACCTGCTGGTGCAGACATAGCGACAGCTCTACCAAGAACAAAGAGAGTTCTATCGATAAAGGAAGTATAAAGAATTCTGAGAATCTGTGGTTTTCTATATGGCGGTAATTCCAATTTAAATGCAGATGGTTCTCCTTTTAAGAGAGTTTTACTTAAAAATTTTGAGACTAAAAGAGTTATCAGAATTCCAAATAAAGTTATCAGCAAAACAGTTCCAGCAGCAGCAAATGAAGAAATACTTGCTGGAAATGAAGCAGCAACAAAAATGGAAGAAAGCATTATTATAAGAGGCCATCTACCATTACACGGAACAAAATTATTTGTAAGTATAGCGATTAATCTCTCACGAGGTGAATCAATTATTCTTGTCGATACAACACCTGCAGCATTGCATCCGAAACCCATTCCCATTGTTAAAGCCTGTTTTCCATGAGCACCTGCCCATTTAAATAGTTTATCTAAATTAAAGGCTACTCGAGGTAAATAACCCGCATCTTCGAGTATTGTAAAAATCGGGAAAAATATTGCCATTGGCGGAAACATCACAGAAACTACCCACGCAACACTTCTGTAAACTCCATCAACTAAAAATCCAGTAAGCCACCTTGGACTGTTTAACAGTATAAAAAAACTTTTCAGATGCTCTTCAAACCAAAATAATCCAGAAGCAATTAACTTTGAAGGAACGTTCGCACCTTTGATAGTGATGAAAAAAACACTCGTTAACAATAAAAGCATTATAGGAAAACCGAAATACCTGGAAGTAAATAATTGATCTAGTTTTAGCTCAAAATCTATGATTCCATTTTTTTTCTTCTTAACACATCGTGAAGTAATTTTAGTGGCTGTTTGATAAATTGATTCGACTAAATCATCTTCTATTCGTTTACGAGTTTCTTGATCACAGCTGTTTATTATTTCAATAATTTTTAAAACATTCTCATTTTTCACTTTACCAACTCCATCACTCAAGTTTTCCTTTGTTGACCAACTCAACAAGTTTTCCATTTTTAATCGCATTGAAAATTTTTGAATCACCTTCGAGCAAACGCATAGCAATCCATTCAGCACTATATAAATCAGTAAATGATTCATTTATTAAAGGCACAAGTAAATCAATTTTCTTTCTAATAGAATCTTTCATCTTAATTTTTCTTGGATTAGGTTTGATTAATCGAGTAGCAACTAAATACATTTTTTCTTTTAGCTCTTCTATTCCTTCACCCGATTTTGCATTAGTTAATACAACAGGAACTCCAATCTCCTTTTCAAGTTGTTCTTTATCTATTTCAAAACCTTTTCTTCTTGCTTCATCAATCAGATTTACGCAAAGTACGCATCTATATGTTATTTGCATTATTTGAAATGCTAAATTCAAATTTCTCTCAAGCACTGAGGCATCGCAAACAATGATAGTTGCATCAGGATTTCCAAATAAAATAAAATCTCTTGCTACCTCTTCATCTTCAGAAGTGCTTAATAAGGAATAAGTACCTGGTAAATCAATTAACTTAAACTCTTCATTCTTAAAAGTAAATTCACCTTCAGCTTTTTTTACAGTTTTTCCCGGCCAATTTCCAGTGTGTTGTCTAAGTCCAGTTAGTCGATTAAAAATTGTACTTTTACCAGTGTTTGGATTACCAGCAAGGGCTATTACATTGTTTTTTCTCTCTGGCATTATTTCAATCTGATAAAGATCTTCAGTGTGAGCAGTTTTTCTCTTAAAGATTCTCATTTCAGTTTACAAGCTCCACTATAATTTTCTCACTTTCTTCCCTTCTTAATGCTATCAAAGTTCCCCTTACTGCATAAGCTACTGGGTCACCAAGAGGACTTTCGAATACTACCATAACGTCTGTTCCTGGAATGAAACCTAAATCAAATAGTCTTCTACGCGTTAAACCATTAAGATTTAACTCTCTAATAATTGCTTTCTCCCCTTTTTTTAATTCTGAAAGTTTTTTTATCATCTCAAAATTTCTGCAAAAACATTTTGAGCAAGTTTTTCGCTAACAGTGTGATTTCTGTTTTCTATTTCTATTACCATTGAGTTATCAAAATTCCTTTTTTCAATTACACTAAATTTTTTTCCTATTGTCAGTCCTATTTCGAATAAGTGATGTAATAATTCACTACTTTGATCATTAACTTTGCGAACAAATCCTGATTTATTTACTTTAAATTCTGATAACTTTACCAACTTCTTTTGCTTTGGGACAAATCCATTCTTTCTGGGAATAGGATGTCCATGCGGATCAAACTCTGGATTATTCATAAACCCCTCAAGTCTGTCTATCAAATCATCAGAAGAGCTATGTTCAAGATTCTCCGCCTCTTCATCAATTTTGTACCAGGGTACTTTAATAACTTCATAAAGAAATGTTTCCCAGATGCGGTGTCGTCGTACCAGTTTCACAGCCTCTATTTTTCCTTTTTGCAATAATTGAATTCCTCTATATGGAACATAACTGAGATATTTCTCATTGCTCAATTTTCTTAACATTTCAGAAACTGCAGCGTTTGAAATCTGTAACTGTTCTGCAATTAATGATGCGTTAACTAAAATTCCATCTTCTAAATTTTTGTATATAACTCTTAAATAATCTTCCTTTGAGACTGTGCTCATTTTATTATGTCTTTTTTATTAAATTTAGGTATTCCTAAAACAATCTTCAAGGATAACCTAAGATTTTTTTCTATGGTAAATTTTAACTGACTTCTGGCTGAATCATATTAAATCAAAAATCAATTAACTTCTTGTTTTCATTCTAACACTTTTAAGGAAGTTATTTAAAGATAAAGACTTCATGTTCTATTCTGGTACAATTTTATCCTTCAATTAGAACTCGTCTTTTCTAAGCCATGTCAAAATCCAAATAATGTATAAAATTAAGTCAATATCTCTATTTGAAACACTGATTATAATATTATCATCAAAAATTTTTAAAATTTTCGCTATATCAAAATGGCCAAAATTATGCTTTTAAAGTACATAACAAAACAGAGGATTGGAAAAATGTCTAAAATCTATACAAAATTCGAAAGTCTAAAATATTTTGCATTAATACTAACGATTTTAACTTTCCAGAATATTTTTGCACAAGTAAAAGGTCTGCAACCGCAAGATTATACAAGCATTGCGAGAGTTTCTAGCACTGGTCAAGGTAAAAATCTGACCTACATCAATCCATATACAAATACATCAACTACAACTTTCTCCGGTGTATTTAATGGAACTCTTAATAACCAGCCTAAAAAGTTCTATTGTATTGATCTTCAACAATATCTGGTATACAATCAGGACTATTGGGATGAAGGGTACACAAGCTCAGAAGTAACATATATTCTCAATAATTACTTCCCCTATAAAACGTCCTATCCGGGGATGCTAACAGATATAAACCGAGAAGCGGCTGCCATTCAAGTGGCAATTTGGAAGTTTACAGATAATGTTGATCCAAATACTGTATCTAACGACAATATCGTAAAAACAAGAGCATTACAAATAGTTTCAGACGCTATTGCAAATCACAATAATGTTAAACCAATTAATACTCTATTGTTAGTCTTACCATCTTATTCATATATCGTAGGTACATCAATTCAATTTTACGTTTTTGCATTCGATATAAATGGTAATCCTGTACCTGGTGCTACCATTTATATATCCACTACGCTAGGAAATTTAAGTGCAGACTCAGCAGTAACGAATAGCGCAGGGCAGGTAGGACCAATAATATTAACTCATAATGGAGTTGGAAGCGCTGTTATAACAGCACGTGCAGATGTTGTAATACCACAAGGAACACGGTACGTACACAAAACAGATCCTAATGGAAAACAAAAACTAGTATTAGCAACACCAGGTTTTGATACAAAGCAGGTACAAGATACAGTCAGTTGGTACGTTCCTCAACTATGCGATTTGACTGGATATATTACCTATACACAAGGTGGATGGGGAGGACCAAGTTCCAGTGTTCCAGGAAAATTAAGAGATATGTATTTCAACCTGGTTTTCCCGAATAATCTCGAAGCTGGTTCAACATATAAGATAGTTCTCACAAATGCCGCAGCTGTCGCAAATTTTCTTCCCCAAGGTGGAACTCCAAATGCATTAATAACAAATTACATTAATCCAATAACTACAAGTTCTGGTATTCTAGGTGGTCAAATTGTAGCATTGAAATTAAATGTAATGTTCAATAATGCTGGTTACCTTGGAAATAATCCTGTGCCATTAGGTGATCTTTTTATCAAATATGGTCCTTTTGCCGGTTGGAAAGTTTCTGACTTCCTTGCATTTGCAGAGCAAGCATTGGGAGGCGGACCACTCGATGGTTTTACTTTTGCTCAAATCAATCAAACAGCTCTATACATAAACGAAAACTTTGATGGTGGTAAAATAAACAACGGCTATCTTGATTGTGAGCAAAATGTTTTGGGCAAAATAGGTGATTTTGTCTGGTTTGATACAAACGAAAATGGTATACAAGATTTTGGTGAAAACGGTGTTCCTGGAATCCTTGTGAAATTATTTGATTGTAATGATGTATTAATTGACTCTACTTTTACAGATGCTAATGGTTACTATCTCTTCCAGAATCTACAACCTGGTAATTATTACGTAAAATTTGAAATTCCAGCCATCTATCAATTCACTATGATGGATCAAGGCAGTGACGATGCATTAGATTCTGATGTTCATCCTTCTACCGGTAAAACTGTATGTTTCTCTCTTGCTCCAGGTGAAAACAATACCACTATTGATGCTGGAATTTACTATCAAAAAGCATCACTTGGTGATTTTGTCTGGTTTGATACAAACGAAAATGGTATACAAGATTTTGGTGAAAACGGTGTTCCTGGAATCCTTGTGAAATTATTTGATTGTAATGATGTATTAATTGACTCTACTTTTACAGATGCTAATGGTTACTATCTCTTCCAGAATCTACAACCTGGTAATTATTACGTAAAATTTGAAATTCCAGCCATCTATCAATTCACTATGATGGATCAAGGCAGTGACGATGCATTAGATTCTGATGTTCATCCTTCTACCGGTAAAACTGTATGTTTCTCTCTTGCTCCAGGTGAAAACAATACCACTATTGATGCTGGAATTTACTTCAAAAAAAGTTCAATTGGAGATTTCATTTGGAATGACGAGAATATGAATGGAATACAAGACGATGGTGAACAAGGGTTAGCCAATATAATTGTTAAACTTTATGATTGTGATGACAATTTCATTGCTCAAACTATAACCGATTCTACTGGAAACTATTCATTTACGAATCTATTGCCTGGGAATTACAAAATTGATGTTGTATTACCCAATGGTTATCAATTTAGTCCAATTAATCAAGGAAGCGATGATACAAAAGATTCCGACGTTAATCCGTTGAATGGTATAAGTGAATGCATCACTGTACAAGCTGGCGAGAATATAACTCATCTTGATGCAGGAATGCATTTAATTCCACCTCCCCCAGTTTGTTCAATTGGAGATAGAGTGTGGTTTGATACAGATAAAGATGGATTCCAAGATGCAAACGAAATCGGAATTTCAGGAGTAACAGTTGTACTTTACGATTGCCAAAATAACTATATAGATAGTACTGTAACCGATTCTGAAGGTTACTATTCATTTAATAATTTAATGGCTGGAACATACAAGTTCAAAGTGATTGCACCGGAAGGAATGTCATTCTCACCAAAAGACAATGTTGGAAATGATTTACTTGATTCAGATGTCGATCCAATAACAGGTGTTAGTGTGTGCATAGTACTTAATCCACCAGATTGTGGTGAGAATGATGTTAAGTGGGATGCCGGACTCTATCCAACTCCACCTGCTCCAACATGTCCAATTGGTGACAGAGTATGGAACGATATAAATAAGAACGGAATTCAAGATTATGGTGAACCAGGTGTTGGGTATGTAACCGTAAAATTACTTGATTGCTCTGGTCAAGTAATACAAACAACTCAAACAGATGATTATGGCTTCTATCTTTTCAACAACATTCCTGCCGGTAATTACAAATTAAGATTCATTCCACCGGTGGGATATACATTAACATTAAAAGATCAGGGAATAAATGATTTACTCGATTCTGATGCTGATCCTGTAACTGGAATGACCACTTGTTTCCCAATTGAAGCCCCATATTGTGATAGTAATGCCATTAGATGGGATGCTGGTGTTTATAAACTTAAAGGTTCAATTGGTGACTTTGTATGGCATGATGTGAATGGAAACGGAATTCAGGACGCTGGTGAACCCGGTGTTTCAGGAATTCCTGTAAACCTTTATGATTGCAATAACAATCTTATAAGCTCAACTACAACCAATAATCAAGGTAAATACCTCTTCAACGATTTGATGCCTGGCAATTACTACATAAAATTCTTTGCTCCAACGGGATTCTTATTCACGATGAAAGATCAAGGTTCTAATGATCAAAAAGATTCTGACGCTGATCCAATTTCAGGTAAAACTATATGTTTCACTCTTAATGCTGGTCAAGATGATTTAAGCTGGGATGCTGGTTTATCCGAATGCATAGTCGGAGCAACGGTATGTGGTGTTGTATTTGAAGATAAAAATGGAAACGGCTTGATGGATGTTGACGAAGTTGGTATACCAAATGTTGTAATTAAACTCTGGGATACTTCCGCTAATTTAATTAACCAAACACATACAGATGAATTAGGTAGATTTAAGTTCCTCTATGTACTTGATGGTCAATATCATGTTCAAGAAATTGATCCTCCTGGATATATTTCAACCACACCAAATTCTTACTTAATCACTGTTAGCGGACAAGATATTTGCAATATTAAATTTGGCGACAAAGTAAAACCTGTTCCCGAACCGTGTGATTTAACGAAATATAGAACTTATACACAAGATCAATGGTGCTTAGAACCAGCAAAATCACTTCTAGAATCTAAATTTGGAGTAATTTTCCCACACGGTATGGAAATAGGTGGTCAAGGTTCACCTTATAAAGCAACATTCACAAATTCAAACGCAATTAAATCATTCCTCCCACAAATCGGTTCACCTAGTTCGTTCATTAATAATTACATTAATCCGATAACTACTTCAGCAGGAGAATTTGCTGGTCACGTTGCTGCTTTAACTTTGAATGTTGCATTTAATGACTCTGGATTCTTAGGTTCAACTTCTACCACAAAGCTTGGCAACCTTGTAGTTAATTCGGGTCCATTAAAAGATTATAAAGTTTATGAAGTACTAACCCTAGCTCACATTGCCCTTGGTGGTGGTTCAACTCCATTCACAATCCAAACATTAAACGATGCTGTTAAATTTATTAACTACAACTTTGCATGTGATTGCAACTTTGGATTCTTGAGTTGTCCAGAACCACCAGATACAACAAGTGGTGGCTTTGATGCTGGAGTTGAATCTAATGCAAATCTTGCTGATTTATTACTACAAAGATTAACGAAGATTGAATATGGAATGACAACTAAAATTTTAAGAAATCCAAAAATTGCCTTCTCTGCAAGTATTGGTCTCTTTGAGTTACTACCACAATATGGTCCAATGGGTTCAATTCCAAGAGAAGCCACACCATTTGATATACTTGGAATTTCTAATGCAACATCTGCATATGCTGTTGATTACAATCTGCCTTCAAGAAATCAAGAAATTAGAATTGCCGGTGTGTTTGCTACTACTACAACACCGCCATATGTTTACGAACACACCAAAGCAATTTGTGACCGATTAATTGATGCTGAGCTCAATTCATTAACACAGGTTAAAGTCGGTGAAAACTACTTCTATGCCGCAGTTATCCATAGACCTAATGAAAATATTACCGATTATACTATAACCTTCAGTGTCTATGAAAAAGGTAATACGTTCATTTTCGATTCTCGATGGTTGATTGAAGATTATAATGTGCCATCCGGTGTTTCTAACATTTATAATTTCCAGGTCTGGGCTAACAACTTTAAAAACGCAAGTTATCTCGTAAGCCAGATTATTGAACAATTCAAAATGAAAGGAAATGTTGAATTCCTGAATCGTGCTCAAATTTCTAACTCGATGGTGTATGTCCAGAAAGGCAAGTACTATCATAATGGAAAGGTTGAGATGATTATTAAAAATGAGAAAAATACTTCTGAAAATATAGCAGTGCTCGTTAGAGCAAGACACACACAAGGTGGTGAAAGAATTGAGCAAATGAGTACTTTCACTTTAATTCCGGGAACTAATAGTGTTTCACTCAAAACCGGAATCTTAAGTGATGCTAATATCTATATCATCGCATCGAATGGATTTAAAGATGAAATCTTTGTAAGTGGCGGTGCATACACCTTCTTGAGTGGACAGAATTCCACAGTCGATATCTTCGAAACAAAATCCTATCCTGCCCAGGACAAATCAGCTTATCCAGAAGGTTCGTTGATTCTTGCTGGTGGTGTTAGAATGGAAGGAAAGCTTAATGATTGGATAACTATGTTCCGATCACTTACACCTAATACAGCGCCTGTTGATTTAAGTGACTATGAATCAATTAGATTTACAATTAAGGGTAAAGGAATCGTTTGGTTAAGAATTGAACAGGATGGTGTAATTAATTGGAACTTCCATATGAAAAAACTAGTCCTTGAAAATGTCGAGAGAACTTACATCATTAACTTAAAAGAATTTGCGCAACGCGAAGGTTCCGGAAATACAATTGACTTAACGAAAATAAGAAAAATCTCTCTAGTATATGAAAAACGTGATAACATGGATCTTAGTAATTACGAAGTAGAGATCAAAAACATAGCATTCTTACCAAAGAATAACGATAAGAAAAATACTGCCAGTGAATTACCGAGAGAATACAAGTTAAGTCAGAATTACCCCAACCCATTTAATCCAACAACTATGATTGAGTACTCTATTCTCAATCACGAGTTTGTCAATTTGAAGGTGTATGATATACTTGGTCGTGAGGTCGCAACTTTGGTAAATGAAGTTAAATCACCCGGAACTTATTCCGTTAGATTTGATGCAAGCAATTTAAGCTCTGGTGTTTATATCTACAGATTGCAAACAGATTCATTTACATCAACGAAAAAAATGATCTTACAAAAGTAATTTCAAAACGACTCTCCTTTACCTCTCCTGAAAGGCGTCCGTTATGGACGCCTTTTAATTTCTTATTGAGTCAAATAACTTAAAAATATTAACTAATCAATTTGTAAATAGCGCCTTAAAAGAATGGATTTGTCAAATGATCAAAATTTTATTAACATTTCATATAAAAAATTAGGAGATTAAAATGTTTTATAAATCAATTCACTTTTTATTAGTAATTCTTTTTATCTCAAAACTGGTTTACTCGCAAGAATCAAACAAAGAAATTAATTCTTCCGGAGGTGGAAAGGGGTTCTTCATGTTTGGTTGGATCAAATCTGACTTAAATGATTTAAATGCTAGACTCGTTAAATCAAACTACCCTGAACTTTCTAAAAATCAATTCTCTTTTGGTGGAGGCGGTTTCGGAAAGATTAATAGAATAATGATTGGAGGTCAAGGACATGGATTTAGTAGTAACATTATCACAAAAGGAAACTACAATCTTAAATATTCTGGTGGTTACGGACTTTTTGATTTGGGGTATGTATTTTTTTCTTTAAGTGGAGTTGATATTTTTTCGATGATTGGTTTTGGTGGCGGAGGAATTTTAATTGATATTTATGAGAATAAACCAATTAGGTTTGATGAAATATTGGATAATCCAAAAAGAGGAGTTCAATTAAGCTCCGCTGGATTTTTAGTAAATTTTTCATTTGGACTTGATTATTTAATCAATCTTAGTGATCAATCAAATGATCGTGGAGGAATTGCACTTGGTTTAAGATTGGGCTATTTATTTTCACCATACATGTCTGACTGGAAAATTAGTGAAGAAGTTGATGCATTAAATGGACCAAAACCAAATATGAACGGTTTCTATTTACATTTTATGATTGGTGGCGGTGGTACAGGAAGAAATTAAAATATCACTAACAATCAAATACCTCTCATCCTGATTTACATCAAGGGTGAGATGTCTTTTATTCAAAAGAACCTTAAAAAAATCATATAAAATAAATATCACTTAATTTTTATGTTGAAATAATTCCTTACAACTTTTTTATCAAATAAGGCAAACCTTGCATTGAAGTAAATTCACACTTTAGAGTTAAATCACATCAACTCTATTTAATTAGAAAACTCTTTCATAATTTTGTATAAAATAAACAAATAAAAGGGAATAAATTATGGCACGACCAAAATTTACAAATGAACCAGTTCTCGATTTTACCATTCCCAAAAATTTAAACAGATTGAAAAGAGCTATCGCAGAAGTCGAAAAGAATTTTGGCAAAGAATATCCTTTGATTATAAACGGTGAAAGAATTTATACTGAATCTAAGTTCCCTTCAATCAATCCATCTTTTAGAAATCAGGCAATAGGTTATTTTTCAAAAGCTAATAAAGAATTAGCAGAAAAGTCAGTTGAAGTTGCAACTGAAGCGTTTAAATCTTGGAAAAAAGTGCCACCAGAAAAAAGAGCAAAAGTATTATTTCGTGCTGCTGAAATTATTAGACGAAGAAGATTTGAAATAAACGCATGGATGATTTCAGAAGTTGGAAAGAATTGGCTGGAAGCAGATGCCGATACCTGTGAAGCAATTGATTTCCTTGAATTTTACGGTCGTGAGATGCTGAGATATGCTCAAAAACAACCTCTGACAAAAGTCAAAGGCGAAATCAATGAATTAGTTTACTTACCTCTTGGTGTTGGAGTAGTTATTCCACCATGGAATTTTCCATTTGCAATTCTTGTTGGTATGACCTCAGCTTCAATTGTTACCGGCAATACTGTTGTATTAAAACCTTCTAGTGATTCTCCTATGATGGGATATCTATTCACCGAAATTATGGAAAAGGCTGGTCTACCAAAAGGTGTATTAAATTTTGTACCTGGATCGGGTGGAGAAGTAGGTGATACTTTAGTAGCTCATCCTAAAACTAGATTTATTGCCTTTACAGGATCAAAAGAAGTTGGACTTCATATCAATGAACTTGCTGCAAAACATCAACCTGGTCAAATTTGGATAAAGAGGGTTGTCGCCGAAATGGGTGGCAAAGATTCAATTATAGTTGATAGCGAAGCCGATTTAAAGGCAGCTGTTGAAGGTGTTGTAATTTCTGCTTTTGGTTTCCAGGGCCAAAAATGCTCAGCTTGTTCCAGAGCAATTGTCGATGAAAAAGTGTATGATAAATTTGTCGAAATGATTAAAGAAAGAGTTGAAAAGATCAAAGTTGGTCCTGCAAAGGATAACTTCCCAATGGGACCTGTTATTAATGAAAAAGCTCAGTTGTCAATTTTAAGCTACATAGAGGTTGGCAAAAATGAAGGAAAGCTTTTAACTGGTGGAAATAAAATTGATGGTGAAGGATTCTATATTGAGCCTACCGTTTTTATTGATGTTGATCCTATGGCAAGAATTTCTCAAGAAGAAATTTTTGGTCCCGTTCTGGCTGTCATAAAAGCAAAAGATTTTGATCATGCATTAGAGATTGCGAATAACACCGAGTATGGTCTAACAGGATCAGTTTACACTAAAAACAGAAAGAAAATTCAAAAAGCACGAGAAGAATTTTTCGTCGGTAACTTATATTTCAACAGAAAATGTACGGGCGCCTTAGTTGGTGGCCATCCATTTGGTGGCTTCAATATGAGTGGAACTGATTCAAAAGCTGGTGGAAGAGATTATCTATTGTTATTTTTACAAGCCAAAGTCTCGAGTGAAAAGGTCAATTAAATTTGATAATAAAATTTTCGGCTGATCGAGTTATCCTGATAAAAACTTTCCAACTCGGTCAGCTTAATCTACTTAAGATAAAATAAGGATATAATTATGAAAATACATGAATACCAGGCAAAAGAAATTCTAAAAAAATTTAACGTTGCAGTACCAAAGGGACGCGTTGCAAATACTCCTGAGGAAGCTTTAGAAATAGCAAAAGAGATTGGGGGTGAAGTTTGGGTAGTTAAAGCACAAATACATGCAGGCGGTAGAGGAAAAGCAGGGGGAATAAAATTAGCAAAAAGTCTTGAAGATGTTTTTGAGTTCACAAAACAAATGATAGGGATGAGATTAGTAACTCATCAAACTGGACTTGAAGGCAGAATTGTTCAAAAAGTTTTAATAGAAGAAGGCATGAACATCGAAAAAGAATTTTACGCAGGTATTACTTTAGATAGATCTACATCAAAAAATGTTTTAATGGTTTCTACTGAAGGTGGAGTTGAGATTGAAAAAGTGGCTGAGGAAACTCCTGAAAAAATTCTGAAAGCATATATAGAACCTTCAATTGGACTCCAACATTATCAAGTTCGAAAACTAGTTTTTGGGCTTGGACTCGAAGGAGAAAAATTCAAAAATGCAGTTAACTTTCTCTTAGGATTATATAATGCATATGAGTCAACTGATGCATCTCTTGCTGAGATAAATCCTTTAGTAGTGACTAAAGATGGTCGGGTTCTTGCATTGGATGCAAAGATGAATTTTGATGATAACTCGCTTTACAGACACCCTGAGATTGTAGATTTAAGAGATTTGAATGAAGAAGATCCGCTTGAAATTGAAGCATCAAAATTTAATCTTAATTACATCAAGCTTGATGGTAATGTTGGATGTATGGTTAACGGTGCAGGATTAGCCATGGCGACAATGGATATCATTAAACTTGCTGGCGGAGAACCTGCAAATTTTCTTGATGTAGGTGGAACAGCCAGAGCAGAAACCGTTGAACATGGCTTCAGAATCATTTTAAGTGACCCAAATGTTAAGGCCATTCTGATAAATATTTTTGGTGGCATTGTTAGATGTGATCGAGTAGCTCAAGGTGTTATCGAAGCCTCAAAAAAGGTTAATGTGAATGTTCCTATTGTCATACGCCTCGAAGGAACTAATGCGATAGAAGCAAACGAGCTTCTCAACAACTCTGGTTTGAATTTCTTAGTTGCATCTAGCTTAAAAGATGCTGCAGAAAAAGTAACAAGTGTTATCAAGAATTAAAAAGCAGAGCGAAATTTCAATCGCTTCGCTTTCTTTATAAAAAACATAAAAGTTAAATTTCATTAATTAACTTTTAGCTAGCCATTTTTCGAGAGCTGATAATAAATTTTTCATGGCTTCAACTAAAGGGTAATGTTGTTCATTTTTTATATTCTCTAATATTTCCTTATGGATTTGAGTATAATCATAATTCATTTTTTTTACAAATTCTACGCCTCTTTTAGAAAGATATAATCTCATATTCCTTCGATCTTGTGAGTCAATTTCTCGCACAACAAAACCTTTTTGAACTAAGCCATCAATGATCCTTGTTAATCTACTTGCACTAAGTTTTAAACGACTGGCAATTTCTCTATTATTAATTACCTCCCCTTCTTGCATACTTCTCAAGCAACGAAATTCAGCTTGAGTCAAATCATGAGACTTTGCTAATCTTTCTTCTTTCTCATGACAACTACCTAATAACTTGAAAGTCAAGTCAGCAAGATTTCTGGCCGTAGTATCAAGATCTTTGTCATTCATTTTTTCCTCCCATAATTTTAAGCTTTAAAATTGAACAAGTTAATTCTTAGGTACAGGATGTTTAATTTTCTCCCATGCTTCAGAAAAATCTATTTCCTTGTAAGTTGGACTTTCGGGATTATGGCATTGTACACAGAGGTCTTTATAATTTTCATATATAATCAGTCCATTTTTAACTGCCTCTTCACGATTCTTCATAATTTTCATGTCTTTATAATGTGAACCTGGACCATGACATGTTTCACATTGAACACCATCTTCGACTTTAAATTTCTTGCCAATTAAAGATGCATCAACATTATACCCAGATGCATGACATTTCAAACAAAATTCCGTTTTTGCTGCTGGTGTTTCAAAGCCTTTCTCTTTAGCTATTTTGTCAGCTTCAGCTGTTAATAATGTTTGATACGCTTTTGAATGACCAGAATTTTTCCAAATGTCAAACTGTTTACCTTGTTTCTCAGTCTTATGACACATAACACATGGTTCAACACCAATGTATCCAAACTTTTTCGGATCTTCTTGAAATCCAGTTATAAAGATTATAACCGGAATTAGTAAAAATAAATAAACCAACCTTTTTTTCATTTTGATTTCTCCTTTATTGTTAGCATAAAGTGGTTATTTTACATCATTTTGACAATATCAAACTAATTTTGTTACATAACATTCAAAACTTTTATGAAATTGGAGGAGCTTTAGGAATGTAGCCCCTCCAAATATAAATTTTATTTTAAGGACCAGTTACATAAGGATAGTTTTTGATATCATTTGCAGGGACAAACTTTGTACCAGGCATAGTGTCGTAAATCATCGCATTAGTACCATAAAGTAACGATCGTGCATCATAACCGAGAGCTCTTAAAAAGGCAACAATATGAGCACTTGTTTGACCGGTATAGCAATATACTACTATTGGTTTATTTATTGGAAGAGTTTTCAAATGAGTAGTTGACTTTAAATCACTTCTTGGTGTATATTGAACAGATCCTGGTATGTGGCCTTGATTATAATGATCAGCAGGACGATAATCAACGATATAATAATTATTTAAA
>CAKZPH010000041.1 GCA_937138605.1 uncultured Ignavibacteriales bacterium | reverse complement strand
GATGATGCTCATGCAATTGGAGTTATTGGCAAAGGTGGTAGAGGAACTGCTAGTCATTTCGATAAAGAAAATGAAGTAGATCTGACAATGGCAACTTTCAGTAAAACGTTTGCATCATTAGGGGGATTCGTTGCAGGTGATTCAAAGGTAATTAATTACTTAAAACATCACGCGCCTGCTTTAATTTTTAGCGCATCACCAACTCCTGCTTCCGTTGCAGCTGCACTTGCAGCTTTGGACATTTTAGAACAAGAACCTGAACTAATACAGAAATTACAATACAATGCTCAAAAAGTTAGAAAGGCCTTCAAGGAAATTGGCTTTAACATCGTTGAAAATGAATCAGCAATCGTCCCGGTGATCATCGGTGAAGACATGAAAACATTTATCTTCTGGCGAAAGCTCTATGACGAAGGCATATTTGTTAATGCTTTCGTATCACCTGGTGTACCTCCTAACATGGCTATGTTGAGGACGTCTTATATGGCATCTCATGAAGACGAACACCTTGATAAAATTATAGAAACTTTCAAAAAGGTGGGAAAAGAATTAGCTGTTATTTAATAAAAACTTAAATGAGGTAATGGATGTCAATTAATATTTTCACTGTCAAAAACAAAAAAGATTTAATGACATTCATAAAAATGCAGTGGAAGATTTACAGGGATGATCCATATTTTGTTCCTCCACTTATTTCTGAAAGAAAGAAACTTCTCGATAGGAAAAATCACCCGTTTTACAAACACGCTGAAATGGAGTTGTTTCTAGCAGAGAAAAATGGAGAAATAGTGGGACGTATTGCTGCAATAAAGAACGATTTACATAATCAAACACACAATGACAAGGTCGGATTCTTCGGATTTTTTGAATGTATAAACGATCAAGTAATAGCAAATACACTCTTTAAAGCAGCGGAAGTTTGGTTGAAATCTAAAGGCTTAACTCATATGCGTGGTCCAGCTAATCCTTCTAGTAATGATGAATACGGGATGCTAATTGAGGGATTTAATGACTCACCCAGATTCCTTATGACTTACAACCCACCTTACTACATAGAACTTTGCGAAAACTATGGACTAAAAAAAATAAAAGACCTTTACGCTTATAAACTTGTATATGAAAAAATAAGTAAAGTAAAAAAAATTTATGAAATACAGGATGTTGTAAGGCGCCGATATAACCTGAAGTTAACCTCTCTTAACATGAAAGATTTCAAGAATGAATTAATGAAAGTAAAATATGTTTACAATGAAGCCTGGGCACCTAACTGGGGATTTGTCCCAATGACAGATGAAGAAATAGAAGCAATGGCTAAAGATCTTAAGATGATTGTTGATCCAGATCTTGTTCTCTTTGGTGAGATAGATGGAAAAGTAATTGGATTCTCATTAACAATGCCAGATTATAATCAAATTTTCAAAAAATTAAATGGAAGACTTTTTCCACTCGGTTTCATTAAGCTATTTACGGAAAGAAAGAAAATAACCTGGATAAGAATTCTTACTCTTGGAATAATTCCTAAATATCAAAAAAAAGGTTTGGATGCAGCATTTTATTATGAGATAATTGAACGAGCTCATAAAAAAGGAATAGACTTAGGAGAGGCTAGCTGGGTATTAGAGGATAACGAGATGATGAACCGTAGTGCGATTATGATGCAAGGAGAGTTGTACAAAAAATACAGAATATATGAGAAAGAGATCACGTAAAAATATCTTTTCAATTTTTCTATTTTTTACTCTCATTAACTTTTTATTCTCACAGACACTTTACGAAACGGAAGGTTTTGCTTCATATTATTCTGAGGATTTTCATGGTAAACCTACTGCAAGTGGCGAAATTTATGATATGAACAAATTAACCTGCGCTCATCCTTACCTGCCTTTTAATACTTGGTTAAGAGTTACTAACGTTTCAAATAATAAGTCAGTTGTAGTTAGAGTTAATGACCGTGGACCATTTTTGAGAAATCGTATTATTGATTTATCATTTGCTGCAGCAAGAGCATTAGGTATGCTTGGACCAGGTTCAATTTACGTTAAGCTCGAACTCGTTAACCCACCACAATCACAACAAGATATTGAACTTAAGCCAAAACCATATGCTAAAACCATACCCGAGTTAGAAGAAGATGAAGTAAACTTAAGATTTCGAACTAAACCAAAAAGCACCAATCTCAATGAATCTATAACCGAGTTTGGAATATTTGACTTGAAATTAAATAAACAAAATGTTCGAACTGGTTACCTTGTACAGCTTGCCAGTTTTTCGAGTCTTAAAAATGCATTAACATTTATTCATGAACTTGATGGATTCAACGAAGAGGAAATTTTTATTTATCATCCAACTAATGGAATCTATCGAGTTGTCTTAGGCATTTTTTTGGAGCAAGCAGATGCTTTAAGAAAAAAGCATGAAATTAGTAAATATTATCCCCAAGCATTTATAACAACAATAAAATAAAATTATTAAAATTTTGCACATTCATTATAAGTAGAAATGTGAGCCGGATCAATTCGTTTCAGTTTATCGAAAATGCTCTTGTCTTTATAACCTTTTAATTCCTCGCAAAATTCAAGATATTTTGTATCAAAAAATACTTTCAGGACGATACTTCGAGCGAAAACTTTTTTACGTAAATCTTCAATTACTTTTATTAACTCAATGAGTTTTTTTGTAGCTAATGTTTCATTCTGACTTTTGAGGTCTAGACCATTGTAATGATATTCAAAAAATGCTTTACGAAAGTTTTGAAATTTCTCATTTAAAATTTCAGACACAAAATCTACTCTGTTAAAAGAGCCGTCACCTGATGCCCATCCATTAGAAAAACTACTAGAAGCTCCTTGATATGCTATTGATAGAGCCTGATTAAAATATTCAGTCCCTCCAAATTCCTCATAAGAATCAGCGTCAAATCCTAAAACCATATAAACATAATAATTCAGAAATCCCGTTAATGGATCAAATAAACTGGGATTAAAATAAATTACTTGATTTTTCTCATAAACAAAGTCCCATGCAGGGTCGATCAATTTAAGCATTAAGGTAGATTTTGCACTTTTATAAATAGGTCTTTGACTTGAAATAACAACTTGTGCAGAGTATCGATTCGTTGACGTAGCACTTCTGAAATAGATTTGAAGTGAAAGTGGAATATTTGGACCTTCCCAATCCAAATCCGTCCACTTGTTTTTGTTAATGTAATCTTCAATTTGCTGAGCAAAATTTACAAGTTTCTCCCTATGATCATTCGAAAGAGATTCAAAATTTACCGTCACTTTTGCTTCTATTTCTTGAGAAAAAACATAAGAATAAAATAATATAATAACTACGAAAATTGAGTTTATTTTACTCATTGGATATCCTATCCAGTTAAACCTGTTTGTATAAAAAAAAGTTTTTGAATAAAATGCATACAAACAAATTTAGAAAAATTATGCTAAAGAAGTTATTGATATTTTCCTTTTCTTTTTATGCTCTAACTTTTGGTCAGTTCCATCAAGGTAGCAGACAAATTGCTTTAGGAAATGCTTTCACACCAATTTCAGATGACCACTGGAGTATGTTCTTCAATCCAGCGGGATTAAGTTATGTAAAAAGTGTCTCTGCAGGATTTTTCTATTCACCTGCGCCGTTTGGAATAAAAGAATTATCCAATGGAAGTGTAAGCATTGCAAATACATTTTCTAGTTTCAGTGGTGGATTTTCCATTTATACTTATGGATTTGAACTTTATAGAGAAAATTCATTTGCCTTAGGAATAGCCAAGAAATTTTTTAATGAGCTGAGAATTGGGATCAGAACAAAATTAAACACTCTTGTAATCAAAAATTATGGCAATGATTATTATTTGGGATTTGATTTAGGATTTTTAACTTCACTTTCAGAAAACTTGAACTTAGGATTTGCTATAGTAAACTTAAACAGACCAACATATGGTGTAAATAAAGAAAAGGTTCCTCAAATTTTTATGGGTGGTTTTGCATATAAACCACTACAAAACCTTTTACTTGCACTCGAATTGGAAAAAGATTTTAAATATCCATTTAACTTTAAGTTTGGTTCTGAGTACAATTTATTGAATTTGCTTATGCTAAGGTTCGGATATAATACTGAACCTGTTAAATATTTCTCGGGAATTGGCATCAACTACAAAAATTTCTCTTTCAACTATGCATTTCACTCCCACAATGTTTTAGGATATACTCATAGCTTTGGAATAGATCTCA
>CAKZPH010000040.1 GCA_937138605.1 uncultured Ignavibacteriales bacterium | reverse complement strand
CACCTTTAAGTAACTCTTTAACCGATTCAAAAGAATGATTAATGGAACCAGAGCAAAGTAAGCAAAAAATCCTGTCTTGAACGGAGGAAAACTAAACCCTAGCAAAATTCCCGTGAAAGTTGCTAGAAATAAATTCTTTAATATTTCTGACCTGAAATTAGAGTTCATAAATTAAATTCTCTTATAATCTCTGATAGTTTAATATTTATTAATCTCGAGTAAACAAATTTCTAATTAATTTTCTGAATTTTTATTTCGCCTGAAATTTTTCAACAAAATTTTAATCGTAAAGATAAGTGCAATAAGAACTAAGATTCCGAACACAATCTTGTTATAGGTTGTAATGTAGTAACTAATTTTGTGCAGGTTATGTCCTACATAAAATCCAACAGAGACAAGAACTAGATTCCAGATAGTAGCACTTATAGCAGAAAGCAAAAGTGTCTTTTTCAAATCCAGTTCACTCATTCCAGCAAAGAAAGAAATAATTGCCCTTGTTCCTGCTAAAAAACGATTTGCGACTATCAAAAAGTAACCGTACCGTTGAAACCAATTTTCAACCTTCTTCACTAAGTCCACTGAAATAAATTTTATCTTTCCTGTCTGAAGAATTTTATTGCCCGCAATCTTACCTATAAAATACATTGTTACAAAACCAAGAGTACTTCCAAAAACAGCAAACAAAAAGACTAGAGATAATGATACATTTGTAAGAGCCGCAAGCGCTCCACTAAACGCAACAATTACATCACTTGGAAAAGGTGGGAATATATTTTCTAAATATGCAATTCCAAAAACTGCAAAATAAATCAGGAGAGGATTAATTGTTCTTAGAAATGTAATAATTTCTTCAACCATTACCCTTACCGTTTAGGTATGAAATAAGTGCAATAGCAAAAGCAGCTATCCCTTCTTCACGACCAGTAAAACCTAACTTTTCACTTGTCGTAGCTTTGATTGAAATTTTATCTATCGAAATTTTAAGAGTCTCAGCGATATTTTTTCTCATCAATTCGATGTAAGGTAACAATTTTGGTTTTTCTGCAATTAAAGTTGCATCAATGTTTTGAATAATCACATTTCTTGCAGTTAAAAGTTGATTTACTTCTTTAAGTAGAACAAGACTTGAAATATCTTTATATTTTTTATCTGTATTTGGAAAGTGTTTCCCAATATCACCAAGTGTGGCAGCACCCAGAAGAGCATCACAAATAGCATGAAGCAAAACATCAGCATCTGAATGTCCTTCAAGACCAAATATATAGGGAATTTCCACTCCACCCAAAATTAATTTTCTGTTTTTTGCAAAAGCATGTACATCAATCCCAAGTCCAACTCTTATTCCAATTTCCATGAGTCCTAAATTCTTAGTTAATGTTCGTTTTGTACGAATTAATTTTTACCAACCACTGATTCTAAAATCATTAAATTCACCTGTTTCAGGTTCCCAGGTTACTTTTATATCTTTTACAAATGCACTACGTGGACCAACCTTAGCATGATCGATCAAAACATTAATTTTGTCTCTGGAACCTTCTACCACAATTTCAACATCACCATTAAAAAGATTTTTAACATAACCTACCAGTTCTAATTCAACAGCTTTTCTGTAAACGAAATATCTGAAACCAACTCCTTGAACAAGTCCAGATACAATTATTTTTGCTCTCATCTCTGTCTTACTGATTCGTGAAGACTAATTATTTTCCATTTACCTTCAAACTTAGTTAACAACATTGAATTTCGAACTTGTTGAAATGTTAGATTAAATCCATTTTTTAATTGTAAGTTTTTTGAAGAGAGGAAAATAACCAGAGCTTCACTCTTTGTGGGAGAAACCCAAACTACCGGATTAAATATTTTTAGTGTAATCGAGTTTACTTCGTTAAATTGATTCTTGAAATAATTCACGATTTCCTTGTAACCTATGATTGCACTATCCCTTTCAAGTGGAATGTAGGATACAAGATCTGATTTATTCCAGTATGAGTCGAAATTTTCAATGTTTACACTACTAACAAAAGAAGAATAATCTTTTATGAATTGAATAACTTCTTGTTTTTCGATTTCGGTATTTATTTGTGGACTTTTCTTACAAGCCAAGAAAGTTATTAAAAGGAAAGCAATTAAGATTTCTAAAACTGGAAATCTTAAAAAACGATTAATCAAATCAATTGCCATCTTTAATTCCATTTTGATTTATGAATTTTGATTTTTAGCAATTAAATCATCGAAAATTTCTGAAAACAGAACACCTAGTATGATTAGTGTACCACCAATTATTCCAAAAATACCAATTGTCTCACTCAAAATTAAATATGCCAAAATTGATGCGACTAACGGTTCAGATGTAAAAATGATAGCCGCACGTGTTGGTGTAGTATAACGTTGATATTTTGTTTGAAGAAAAGTTGTAATTACGGTTGCAAAGATTGAAGTGTATAAAATCGTAAAAAGCACCTGTGAGTTAAGTACGAACTTTATTATTTCAATCTGAATTAAGTCTAGTATAAACATAAGAATAAATGAGCCAATAAATGTAGTAATAATTTGAAGCCAGAGTATGTGAATGAAATCAGTTTTGTTGGAGATAATATCCAGGTAAACAATGTAAAAAGCGAAAAAAATAGCGCAAATAAGAGTCAGAAAATCTCCGACATTGAATCCGCCACCAAATGATTCAATTAGTGAAATGAAATTGTTTTCAGGACTTGACAAAAAAACCAAACCAGTAAAAACTAAAATTACTCCTATTATGTTACCAATTTTTAATGGTTTTTTTTCAATCATAACTTGTAGAATTGGAGTAAAGACCACAAAAGTTCCAGTTATTAACGCGGATTTCGTAGCCGTAGTATATTGAAGTCCCATAGTCTGAACTGCAAAACCAACAAACAAAAAAATTCCTAATATCACGCCCATTTTGATAGTAGGTCTTGGAATTACAAACAGTTTCTTATTGAAGATGATAAAAATGAGAATTGATGCAATAAAAAAGCGAATTGTTACCAATAACAAAGGTGAGATAAAGTTAAGTGTTGGTTTGATGATGACAAAAGTTCCAGCCCAGATGAATGTAATAAGAAAAAGTATCAGTTCAGATTTCAGTCGCATAATGAATTAGGAAGTCTAAATCAAAAATTTTTGAAATTATTAACATAATTAAAACATTATCAAAATCTAATTCAAAATTTTTTAGTTACAAATTAACCGCTTACCAACTTCAAACAATTCCCATATAAATTTATTTATAGAAGAATTCAAATTTTTAATTAGAAAATTTTAGTAACCAAAATTTTTAAGCCACAGACTACTATCACGCCAATTTTCACGTACTTTTACGAAAAGTTCCAGATAAACTTTCCTTCCTAAAAATTGCTCGATATCATGCCTTGCTTTTTCACCAACTCGTTTCAATGCTTCGCCATTCTTCCCTATTATTATTCGTTTTTGCGATTCACGTTCAACAATAATTTCTGCGTTTATGTAATCCTTACCTTTAGGTCGTTCTTTGTAATCTGTAACAATAACTTCTGTTGAATATGGTACTTCTTCACGATATAACTCAAATATTTTTTCTCTTATTAACTCTGCAATGAAAAATCTCTCTGGTTCCTGACTTAAAATATCTGTAGGAAAATATGGTGGATGAACTGGCAAGTATTGTTTCAATGTTCTTGTTAACTCATCAATATTAAACTGATGAAGCGCCGAGACTGGCACAATTTCATTGAATTTAAATTTGTCCTTAAATCTATCTATTAATTCTAACAATTTTTCTTTCGTAATTAAATCGATTTTGTTGATAACAAGAAAAATATTCTTCACGCCGTCATATGGTAAAAGTGCAGGTATAATCTTGCTATCGAAATTTTGGATAACTCTTTCCGTTGTATCAATTACTGTGAGTATAATATCACACTCGTTCAACGCACTATGAATATTTTCCACCATCTTTTTTTGAAGCAGGTACTTTGGTTCAATTAAACCTGGTGTGTCAAGAAAGATAATCTGAGTTTCGTCGTCGGAATAAATTCCTAATATCTTTCTTCTGGTAGTTTGCGGCTTTGGTGTAGTTATAGACAGCTTAGTATTTAATATGGCATTCATTAAAGTTGATTTGCCAACATTTGGCTCTCCAAAAATTGACACATACCCTGAACGAAAATTCGGACTGATTTGATTCTGTTCTATCATTTTAATCTTTTCTTAATATTAGCAATACATATATACAAGATAATGTAATATTCACATTTTTTGAACTCGTGCTTCTTGAAACTTTTCAGAAAAATTAATCAAAAACCTGAATTAGATCAAAGGAATGAGGTTGATAAATGTAGTTATAATACAATTTGAATAACAATTCAATTTTAAATTTAAGTTTGAGAAAAGTAATTATAATGATCAGACTTACGAATTGGGGTCGTCAAGTCTGATCAATTGAATTTTAATGATAGGAATTAGGTCCATGAACGTGTCCGTGAGCAATTTCCTCAGGTGTTGCATCACGTACATCTATTAGATGGATATCAAATTCCAAATTTTTGCCAGCTAGTGGATGATTAAAATCAATAGTTACGTTATCGTCATCTATTGCCGCTATCGTGAAAGGCATCTGGGAACCATCAGGAGCATTTGTGACAAACTGCATTCCAACTTTAATCTCCAAATCTTCAGGAAAGTCATTTTTGCTAATAACCTGAACAAGTTGTTCATTATGTAATCCGTAAGCTTCTTCCGCTTGAAGAAAAATCGTTTTTTTAGTCCCAATTAGCATTGGATCAATTTCCTCTTCAAGTTTTGGAATAATTTGGTCATGTCCAGATAAAAATGAAAATGGTTGAGCTCCAATGGTGGAATCTAATAAATTGCCATCTTCATCTTTTAATGTATAATGTATAGTAACTACTTTATTTACACCAATAGGCATATAAGAACTCCTTAAATTTTGAATGATTGAACTTTTTTTAAGCTAATGAAAAACTGCATAAAAACAAATTCAAATTCATTTCATAAATTTTAGATAGCTTTAATTGTTATTCTTTTCGTAAAAAATTCTGAAATATTTATAATATTAAACCTTATTGAAACTGAGAGGATGAGTTATTTGTTTTTAGAATAAATATGAAAGAAGAAATTAATATTGTCTGGTTCAAAAGAGATTTACGACTAAAAGATCATCCACCATTAAAGACAGCCATTGATGACGGCAAACCCATCTTAATGTTATATGTTTTAGAACCCTCCATTATTTCTACACCCTATTCCGATGAAAGACACTGGCGATTTATTATTGAATCAATTTATGATTTAAATGAAAAATTAAAGCGATGCCACCAGGAAATTTATATATTTTACGGGGAAATAATTCCAATTTTGGAAAAAATAATCCATAGATATAAAGTTAAGTCCATACTTTCCCATCAAGAAACTGGTACCTGGTTAACTTACCAGCGTGACATTCAAGTCAAAAAATTCTTAAAAGAAAAAGGCATCCCCTGGATAGAATTTCAAAACAATGCGGTAATACGAGGGCTTAAAAGTAGAGATAGCTGGAATGAAAAAAGGAACGAGTATATTTCTAAAACAATAGAAAATCCAGTTCTGGAAAAATTAATTTCATTCGAGCTTGATTATGATATTCGCAATAGTTTTTCTGCAGATAAATTTTTATCAACTATAAATTTTAATCACTCAATGCAAGTAGGCGGAGAAACTGAAGCGGAAAAAGTTCTTCTATCTTTTCTAAAAGTACGCCATATTGGTTATATCAAAAATATTTCAAAACCCGAAGAAAGCCGTAATAAATGCAGTAGACTATCACCATACATTGCATATGGTAACCTTTCAATCAAACAAATTCAGCAAGCAAAAAATGAATTTTACAGTGTTAGTCCATCAAAAAGAGATTTGTTAGCGTTTGAATCTAGATTAGTATGGCATTGTCATTTTATACAAAAACTTGAAACTGAACCGGAATATGAATTTAGAAATATAAATTCAGCTTATAACGATATTAGAACTGATTGGAACGAGAATTACTTCAATGCATGGAAGAATGGTCTTACCGGTTATCCATTAGTTGATGCTTGCATAAGATGTGTAATTGAAACGGGATACATTAATTTTAGAATGAGAGCGATGTTAGTTTCCTTTTTAACTCATCATTTATGGCTTGATTGGAAGGAAGGAGCGAATTTTCTTGCAAAGCAATTTTTAGATTTCGAACCAGGAATTCATTTTCCTCAATTTCAAATGCAAGCAGGCACAACAGGAATTAACACAATACGAATTTATAATCCAACCAAACAAGCCCTTGAAAATGATCCAGATGCAATATTCATAAAAAAATGGTTACCCGAACTTAGAAATTTACCATCTCATCTTGCAATTGAGCCATGGAAAATCACACCTCTCGAAGAACTGATGTTCAATTTTAAGTACGGTAAAAATTATCCAAAGAGAATCATTGATACTGATATAACTTATCGTCAGGCAAGTAAAATCCTATGGAACATAAAAAAATCACAAAAATCGCAATCTGAAGCGGAAAAAATTTTATCAAAACATGTAAAGTTGAACTAAGTATGAAAAATAAAATAGAATTTTTCGCAGGTATTGATGTCCAAATAAATCGTGGCTGTTGTTATTATATTATTAATCAAAATAAAAGATATGTGAAAAGCGGTTGGATGACTGAAAATATTCCCCAATCCTTCAAAAAACTTTTCCAAGAACTAACTAACTTTAACTACGAAAAGATAGCCATAGGAATTGACGCACCTCGAATGCCCATCAAAAAACCTCGTCAACGATATTATGATAAAATTAAAAATGAATGGATAATTAAAAAGAAAAAAAGTATTGGCAGGGAATGTGAAGTTATTATTAACTCTTTTAAGATTGCAAATTGTCAGTGGACGAATACGTTAGAGAAATCGCCTAACTGGATGAAACTTGGATATAAAATTTACTCTGAACTTCGAATATTCCCCTATGTCTATGAAGTTTTTCCCTCAGCTTCATATAATTTATTAAAAAATGAAAATTTCAGTTATGAATTGTGCCTAAATGAATTTGTTTATGGAGTAAAAGATATGCTTGACGCCTCAGTTTCTGCAATTACAGTTTATGAATATCTTTCAGGTCATGGCTGTGAAGTTGGTGGAGCCGATGGTTTAGGTACAATTATTCTACCCAGAAAAATTCCCGGTTTAGTTGCGTGATGAAAAAAGTTGCTTTAATTTTTCCGCATCAACTTTTTGAAAAAAATCCCGCCCTAAAGGTAACAAAAGAAGTTTTTCTTATAGAAGAATATTTATTCTTCAGGCAATACAAATTTCACAAGCAAAAACTTCTTTTTCATCGCGCTACAATGAAATACTACGAAGAATTTCTCAAGTGTCTTGGTTTCAATGTCAATTACATTGAGTCATCGAGTGATCTTTCCGACATCCGATTCTTGATTGAATATCTTGGGAAGATTAATGTTAAAGAGATTCATTTTATTGATGTTGTTGATAACTGGTTAGAAAAAAGGATAAGGAATTATTCGCAAAAATTCGGAATAAATCTAGTTGATTACCCATCACCGAGCTTCCTTAACTCAAAAGAAGAGATATTTGCTTACTTCAAAGGTAAACAAAAATTTTTTCAGACCGA
>CAKZPH010000039.1 GCA_937138605.1 uncultured Ignavibacteriales bacterium | reverse complement strand
GGAGAAGTTTTCATAATCGGAATAAATTTAGCAAGAGCTACTTTACAGGAAGCTGAGGCATTCAAATTGCTCTTATTTAATGCATTAGAAAGAGGAGAAAGAAAAATAATAGTCGATTTTTCTCAGTGTGAATTTGTCGACTCTACCTTTTTAGGAGCTCTTGTTGTAGGTCTAAAAAGAATGACCCAAGTAAGTGGTGATATACGTATTGTTGGATTTAAACCGGCTGTTAGAGCAATGTTTGAGCTTACAAGGATGCATAAAGTTTTTGACATTTATGAAACTGTTGAGGATGCAATAGCTAGTTTTGTATAAAAAATGAAAGGCTTTATTCTTGGTGCAGGTGTTGGAAAACGTCTCGAACCACTTTCCCTTGAATTGCCTGCACCAATGTTACCTATCTTAAATAAACCTCTTATATTATACATTCTTGAACATTTAAAGAAATTCAACATAATAGAAATTAAAATAAATCTTCACCATCTCCCTGAACAAATTGATTTTTTTCTTCAAGATAGCAAGTACTTAGATCTCAAAATCACTTATTCCCTTGAAAAGGAATTGTTAGGTACAGCAAGAGCAGTTAAAAGAGTTAGTAGCTTCATAGACGATACTGTTCTAATTCACTATGGTAATGTTCTTGCGAATATCGACATTTTAGATTTTTACAACTTTCATAGACACAAAAAAAGTCTAATCACATACGCAGTGATTCAAAATCAAAATACAACCGACATTCCCGAAATATTTTTTAATCATAATTTTAGAATCATAAAGAAAAGACAACGAAAGAAAAGAGTTGAAAGTCTATACATTCCAGCAGGGATTTATTTGATCGAAAAAGAAATTCTTGATTATATACCAATCAATAAAAAGTTTGATTTCGATCAGGAGCTTTTAGATAAAATTTGCGAGCTTCAAATTAAGGCATATGCATATTTAGTGGAGGGTGATTACTATAAAATTCAAACTAATCAAGATTTGCTTCGTATTAATCTCGATTTAATTTCAAAGTTATCCAAACTAGAAAATAACCTAATATTTTCAGTTACATCATCTGAAATTCACCAGTCAACTTTACAAAATATTCACCATCCAATAATGATTGGTTCTAATTCTGTAATCAAGAAGGAAATTAACTTTGGTGGTCCATGTGTTATTGGGAATAATGTAATCATTGATGAAGGAACTTACATTTCAAATTCTTTGATTTTGAATGATACTTATGTTGGCAAAAACCTGAGTATTGAAAATTGTATAGTTTATAAAAATCTCTGTATAAATACCAAAACCGATTTTGGGGTTTATGTTACAGATTCATTTATTATCTCTCCGGTTATAAAAACCTCGATTTCAGAAAAACTCCGAAAACTATCATTTAGAACAATTGATATTATTTTCACGTTACCTGCCCTGATTATTTTGTTACCAATTTTTCTATTAATTGCGATTCTAATTAAGGTAGATTCAAAAGGACCAGTTCTTTACAGGTCGAAAAGAATTAGGTCACCACAAATAATTAAATATGGACCGAACTGGTATAAATATGAACCTGAGAGTTCAATCTATTATTATAAATTTAGAACAATGTATTTTGATAAATCTTTAAATCAAATCATTAACCATAATATTTATAAGGAAGGACCATTCTTTAAAGCAAAAGATGACCCTAGAGTCACAAGAATTGGTAAATTTTTGAGGAAATATAGCCTTGATGAACTACCACTTTTAATATATGTATTAAAAGGTGATTTAAGCTTAGTTGGACTATGGGGACTTCCCCAAAAGGAGGCTGAATTGCTTTATGAGAAAGGTTTAGTAACAAGCTGGATTAATATTAAAGAAACTGCAAGAATGAGATTTAAAGGGAAACTTGGATTAGCTGGTTATTGGCAATCACGAGGAAGATCTGAACTAAGTGCAGAAGAAAGAATAGTACACGACACCATTCAATCAATAACCCAAATTGATAATGAACAAATAAAAAAGTCTATAGGCGAATACACTAAAGAAAATTCAGTAAAAGGATATATTTCACTAATTTTGGACACAGTTAAATCTGTATTAAGAGGAAAAGGTGCTTATTAATGGAACAAAATAAAAAAATACTTGTGATTGATGATGATCCTGCAATTAGAAAACTTATAACATTTAATCTAAAAAAGAATGGTTTTGATGTACTAGAGGCTGATGGACCTGGAAAGGCATTTGAACATTTAGAGAAAATTACCCCTGATCTTGTTCTCTGTGATATAATGATGAGAGGAATGGATGGATTTACTTTTTGTGAAAAAGTTCGTTCAGAAGATAAATATAGAGCTTTACCTTTTATTTTTGTTTCAGCAAAAAGCTCGTTAGCTGATAAAGAAAAAGCGGTTTCACTTGGAGCGGATGATTTTATAGCGAAACCATTCATTCTCGATGAACTGCTATTAAAAATTCGGTCACTTCTAAAAAGGTCCGAAATATATAAAGCATATGGTGCAAAAAAAGTAATCGAAGAGCTTACGGCTACATATAAACCAAAAGTTTTAATAGTTGATGATGATAAAACCATAACTAAATTACTTGCCACTGCACTTGAAAAAAATAATTTTGAAGTTCGGACCGCTCTTAACGCGTTCGATGGTTTCAATATAGCTAAAGAATTTATACCAGATTTAATTCTCTCAGATATTTTAATGCCAGAAGCAGACGGATTTGAATTCAGAAACCTATTAAATGCTGATAAAGAACTGAAGTTAATTCCCTTTGTTTTTCTAACCTCAAAAACTGAGGAAGCTGACATATTGAAGGGATATGAATTTGGTGTTCAAGACTATGTTCTGAAAACTGCAGGAATAAATGTTATTACTGCTAAAGTAAAAGCTATAGTTCAAACTATTCAAAAAGAAAGAAAAAAAGTAGTTGAAGAATTACAACACGCCGCTGAATCAATTAGATTAAAAGTTGTCTCCGAGACCCCACCTGCACTTGATGGTTATAAAATTGAGCAATGGCATCAAACATATCAAGGAATACCAGGTGGAGATTTTTTAGATTACATCAAACTTAGTTCTGATACTTATATTATTGTTTTTGGAGATGTGATGGGTAAAAAATGGGGTGCTTGGTACTTTGCTTTTGCTTATGCTGGATATATTAGAAGTGCAATAAGATTTGTAGCTCAATCAGAAACTGAAAAGTCTCCAGCTAAAATTTTAGAAAAACTAAATAAAGCAATTTACGAAGATGCTAAAATTTCTGAAATTTTTGCCACTCTTTCACTCATAACAATAAATTTTGTAACCAATGAAATTAAATATTCTGGAGCAGGTGATTTACCATTGCTGGTAAAAAAATCAAATACAAATGAACTAATAAAAGTAGAAAGCGACGGATTACTATTAGGATTTATTGAAGAAAATTCCTATGAAGACGTAAATATAAAATTAGAACTAAATGATGAATTGCTACTTTGTACGGATGGGGTTGTGGAAGCAAAAAATGAAGAAGGTGAGCAATTTGGTTATACAAGAATTCTCGAGCTATTCCGTGATCACAAAAATGAATCATTTCTTAAAGTATTAAAAGAAAGACTATTACAGTTTACCAACCTAAAACTTGATGATGATACTACGGCTCTCTGGATCAAGAGAATTTCTTAAATAATAATAAAACCTTTATTGGATTAACTTTAGTGATTATCAAAATTAAATTTAATGTTCTCTGAAATCTTAATGTTTGAATGTAATTCAAGTCAAATCAAATTATTATTTATATTAATTTCAACAATATCTCTCCAAGTCCTCTAACAAAACTATTTGATATAATATTTGGATAAAAAATTTTTGGATTAAGGTAAAGTTTTTATAACTAAACTTCTCAGTAATTCAAGATTCATTTTATCAAACTTGTCTAAATTCCCTTTTGGAGTTTCAATTATTTTGGGAATTTTTATAAATCTTTCGTCATTCATTATTTTTTTAAATGCATAGATTCCAATCTGTCCTTTCCCAATATGCTCGTGCCTATCAACTCGCTCGCCAAGTCCTCGTTTCGAATCATTCAAGTGAATCGCCTTCAAATAATGGATGCCTATGATTTGTTGTAAATCACTCATAGTTTTTTCATAAGATTTTTTTGTTCGAATATCATAACCTGCAGAAAAAATGTGGCACGTATCAATACAAACAGCAATTCTAATCTTATCTTCAATAAGTTCTATCAATTTTCTAATTTGTTCAAAACGATATCCTATATTTGTTCCTTGTCCTGCTGTAGTTTCAATCATACTTTTAACACGGAATCCCCCTGTCTTATCATGAGCTATGTTAATCGACTCGGCAACAATTTTAATTCCATCTTCTTCTCCCTGACCCATATGAGCACCAGGATGAAAGTTAAGGTATTTAATTCCAAGTAACTCACATCTTTTTAATTCATCAATAAATGCTTCTCGAGATTTCTTTAAGATCGATTTGTCTTTAGCACATAGATTTATTAAATAAGAACTATGGGCAATAACTGAATTTATTTTTGTGATTTTTTGAAGCCTTTTATAATTTTGAATCGTTTCGTTATTAAGTGGTTTTGCAGACCATTGATTATTATTCTTTGTAAAAATCTGAAGAGTCGTACAATTGAGCTTAAAAGCCCGTTCAAGAGCTTTATCAACTCCACCAGCAATTGAAAGATGTGCTCCTAATAAAATTTTCACAAAAAAATCACTAAATAATTAGTATGAAACAACTTTATAAATTACAAAAAAAGAAAAAGAAATTAGTTATAGGATTAATGTCCGGTACTTCTGCAGATGGCATTGACGCAGTTCTGTTAGAAGTTCGATATTTTGGCTTAAAGACAAAATTCAAAGAACTATATTTCAAAACTTTTCCATATCCTAAGGGATTGAAAGAATTTATTTTTAAGAATTCTTTAGTAGAAACCAGTCAAGTAGATGACATTTGTCGACTAAATTTTTTAATTGGAAAGTTATTTGCAAAAGCGGCAATAAATTTATGCGAAGAATATGGAATTACTATTGATAAAGTTGATTTAATTGGTTCGCACGGTCAAACAATTCATCACTTACCTCAAAAGAAAAAAATGTTTGGTGAAATTATTCAGTCTACACTTCAAATAGGTGATCCATCGGTTATAGCAAAATTAACGGGTGTTGTTACCATTGGTGATTTCAGAGTAGGTGATGTTGCACTGGGTGGTCAAGGTGCCCCACTCGTTCCTTATTTTGATTTCCTTGTTTTTAGATCTAATAGGTTTAATCGAGCTTTATTAAATATTGGTGGTATTTCAAATATCACATTACTAAAGAAAAAAGGTACGATTGATGATGTTGTTGCATTTGACACAGGACCTGGAAACATGATGATAGATTATTTGTGTAAAAAATTATTTCATAAAAAATTTGATAGGAATGGAGAGATTGCAAAAAGAGGAAAAGTTCACAAAAATTTATTTGAAAAAATTATTCAAGAGGACAATTTCCTTAGAAAAGCTCCACCTAAATCAACAGGCAGAGAAAGATATAATGAACATTTTATATACAAAATCTTGAACGGTATAAAAGACATAAAAAATGTTGATATTATTACAACATTTACTGAATATACAGCATATGCAGTTTTCTACAACTATCAAAAATTTTTAAATAAAGAGTGTCAAATTGATGAATTGCTTGTAAGTGGCGGCGGAGCAAATAACGAGTATATTATCGAAAGTTTACAAAAATATTTTGGTGATAAAGTGAGAGTGAAAAAAGTTGATAATCAATTTTTCTCTTCAGATTCAAAGGAAGCTGTATGTTTTGCTATTCTTGCAAACGAAACCATCTCTGAAATTTCTACAAACATTCCTAAAGTAACAGGAGCTGTTCAAAAAACAGTTTTAGGAAAGATCTGTTTATGAATAAAATTTTAATTACTGGTGCATCCGGTTACTTAGGTTCTCACCTGTGCAAATTCTTGGCAAAAACTAATCATAAAATTTTTGGCTTGCATAACACTTCAGAGATTCCTACAACCGGTATCGAAAAAGTCAAAGTTGATCTTGTAAATTATTCAGATTTAAATTACCTTTTTAAAGACATTAAACCTGACTTTGTTGTGCATCTATCTGCCATCACTCCCGCAATTATTTCAACAGTTGATGAAAAATATGTTCGAGAAATAAACGTAGAACTAACTAAACAGATCTCAATAAATTCTAAAACCTACAATTCATTTATAATTTTTGCGTCTTCAGATCTTGTTTATAAAGATGGAGAAAATTTAACAGAAGAATCTGAATTGGAACCACTAACCCTATATGCTCAAACAAAACTTGCTGCTGAAAAAATAGTTAGTGAAAAAGCTAAATATTACTTAATACTCCGTTTTTCTCTCATGTACGGTTTTTCTATTTCAACTCATAAGACTTTCTTTGATCATTCTTTTCTTCAACTCTATCAGAATCAACCAGTCAGTGCTTTCCAGGATCAATACAGGAACGCTTTATTCGTAGAGGACTCAGCAAATTTTATAAGTAAGTTATTTGAAATAAAATTGAAGTATCATGACATTATGAATCTTTGTGGCTGGGAATTACTTTCACGTTATGAAATGGTTTATAGAGTTGCAAAAACATTTGGCTTAAATTCAGATCTCATAGTGAAAATTTCGTGTGACGACTTTTATGAATACAAAGTACCCAAATATTTAAATTTAAATTTTGACAAAATGAAAGAATACAATTTTATCCCCAGAAAATATGATGAAGCTATTAATTATTTAAAGGATAACTTTGATGACTATAAACAATACATATTTCAAGTAAATCGAAGAAGCACATGAAGCCTAAAAAAAAGTTGGGACAAAATTTTTTAATTGATAAAAATATAATTAGAAAGATCATTCACACATTTAATATTAAAGAATCAGATAACGTAGTAGAAATTGGAGGTGGTAAAGGTTCATTAACAGAAGAGTTAGTGAAAATAGTAAAAAACTTAATGGTTGTAGAAGTTGATTCAGAACTCGTGAAATTTCTTCAAGATAAGTTTCCAGAAGTTAAAATATTATTTAAAAATATTCTCGAATGTGACTTTGAGAAAGATTTTTTTACTAAACCATATCGGCTTATTGGAAACTTACCGTACAATATAACAAGTCAAATTTTATTCAAAGTTTTTGATAACAGAAAGATCATTACAGATTGCCTTTTTATGGTTCAAAAAGAAGTTGCCGAAAGAATGGTAGCTTCTCCCGAATCCAAAACATACGGAATTCTAAGCATTTTCACTCAATTTTATTCGAAAGCAAAAATTGAATTCTATGTTACAAAAAATGTTTTCTTCCCAAAACCAGAAGTAGATTCAGCAGTCATTAGCTTAAAAATTAATAGAACAATTTCCTTTGATGACAATGAAGATAAAGTGTTCAAGCAACTAGTCAGAACTGCTTTTAATCAAAGACGAAAAACATTAAAAAACGCTTTACAAAAATATTTTGAAAATTATAACAATTCACTTAAGATTAAGTTCTTTCAAATTGATTTTGATTTTAGCAAGAGACCAGAACAACTTAAAATCGAGGATTTTGTATATCTTGCAAAAAATTTTTTCGCTATTCAGAAATCAATCAATAATTAAATAATTCAAGATATTATGATGCAAAAATATATTCAGTCACTTAATGTTTTCGATGTTACAGTAGTTGTTTTTTATCTTTTTCTTATAACTATGAATATAATTTTCTATCAAAGGGTTCACTATACAATTAATTTACTAATAATCGAAGTTTTAATTTTGATATTTGTTTTTATTGTAGCAAATCAGCATAGGAGATGGAACAACTCTATTTGGAAAAATTTACACCTCTGGTATGTGGCTCCATTAATTTTTATTACATTCAAACAATTATATTATATGGTTCATCCAATTCATCCTACCGATTATGACGAGCTCCTAATAAAAATTGACAGATGGCTTTTTGGAGTTGATCCTACAAAATTTCTACACCAATTTTCCCATCCAATTATAACAGAGATTCTGCAAATCGTGTACACATCGTTCTATTTACTCCCAATAATTGTTGGTATTGATTTGGTAAGAAATAAAAAATTTACCGAATTTGAGTTTTCGGCCTTTTTAATCGTTTATGGCTTCTTTCTTTCATACCTTGGATATTTTTCACTTCCTGCGGTTGGACCGAGATTCACATTACACGATTTCTTTAAGATTGATGAAGAATTACCTGGGCTTTTACTGACTCCTTATCTTAGAGAATTTGTAAATATTGGTGAATCAATTCCACGAGGTACTATTAATCCCCATATGTTAGTTCAACGTGATGTTTTTCCCTCTGGACATACACAAATGACACTCTTAACTATGTATTGTTCAGTCAGATTTAGTCCAAGAACAAAAATTTTTATGTTAGTAATGGGAACACTTTTAATCATATCAACGGTTTATTTGCGTTATCATTATGTTATTGACTTGATTGCCGGAGTGTTATTTATGATTTTTACATTGTGGAGTGGAAAAAAAATTTACCGTGCCTGGAACAAATTCACAAATAGATATGTTCCGGAATGGATTTAAGCCACGGACTTTGATGTTTCTCTTATTATTTCAACAATTAACGGAAAATATCGATCAAGGCTGCAGTTTACATCCTCCCGAAGCTTGCAATGCTCCGCTTGGCCACGACATTCGATGCAAATCTTCTGATGCAGTGCATTTACATAATCGTTTATGTTTTCACTTTCAATGGAAAGAACAACATTAACTATTTTATCGATAAAAACTTCAATGGCACAACATTCATCATTTGTCATCTTACAATTACCTTTTTCATCTGAATCAACACATATAGAACAAATTTTTTCTTTTAATGCTTGTAAATACTTATCCATAATAATATCCTAGGGTTTTGAACAAAGATAATGAGTTATCCAAACAAATTAAATGAAAATAACATCACAAGTTTAGATAAACGTCATTATGTTCGCTCTATGTTTAATTCAATTTATCGAACTTATGACCTGCTTAACCATCTTCTGAGTCTTGGAGTGGATATTTACTGGAGAAAAAAATCTTTATCTAATGTTAATTTAGATCAAAATTCAGTTTGTTTGGACCTTGCAGCTGGCACAGGAGATTATGGATTAGAAGTACACAAAAAATTCAAATCATTTGTAATAGGTTATGATATCGCTGAAAACTCGTTGCTGTTATTTAAGAAAAAAATAAAAAACAAAAAACTGGACAAAAAAAGATTTTTACTAATTAATGGTGAAGCTGAGAATATTTCATTAAAGGATAGTTCAGTAGATTTAGTAACAATAGCCTTTGGTATAAGAAATTTTTATGACTCTCAAAAAGCAGTTCATGAAATTTTTCGAATTCTTAAAGTCAACGGAACCTTATTGATACTTGAATTTGGTTTACCTAAAAATCCTATCATACGTAAACTTTACAAACTTTATTTCGAGAAAATTCTTCCATTAATCGGTAGAATGATATCTAAAAGCGAGTTTGCTTATAAATACTTACCAGAATCTGTTCGCTTATTTGAACAACAAAAGGATATTATTAGTGAAATAATTGTTGCTGGTTTTCGTGACATCAAAGTCAAACCAATGACATTTGGAATCGTAAATCTATACGAAGCAAAAAAAGTAAGCGAAGAATATTATTACAATGATGACAAAAACTTATTCAGAAAACTTTTAACATAATAAATTTATAACGCTCTAAACGAATTAAAATTTACATTGCATTAAACATTTAACTAAATTTTTCTCTTAATTTTTCTGCTACAAAAGTTGGGACAAAATCCATAACATTAGATTTTAATCTAGCAAGCTCTCTTACTATTGTTGAATTCAAATATGTATACTTTTCATGCGGCATTAAGAAAACTGTCGTAATTCCATTTGATATTTTTCGATTCATTAAAGCCATTTGAAACTCATATTCGAAGTCACTTACAGCTCGTAAGCCACGAATAATAGCAATAGCATTTTTTCTTTTTGCATAATCAACAAGTAAACCATCAAAAACATCCACTTCTACATTGTTCATTCCTTTTATTGATTCTTTAATCATCTCCACCCTCTCATCCTTCGTAAAGAGTGGACGCTTGGCGGTATTTTCTAGAACTGAAACAATGACTACATCGAACAACTCACTGGCTCTTTGTATAACATCCAAGTGTCCAAATGTAATTGGATCGAATGTACCAGGATAAATAACTATTTTTTTCATTTTAACACTCTCCTATGATTTTAAGAAAAAGAAGATCTCCGCCAATTTTCCTAAAATTAGGAAATCCAAAATTCTTTGTATCGTCTTCCTTTGTTTTTTTACTTCTTTGAATAACTAAAACTCCACTACTTCTAATCAAATTTCTTTCCAAAATATTTTTTACTGTAATATAAATGGTACGAGAAGAATATGGTGGATCTGCAAAGATTACATCAAATTGTTCATCAGTTATGCTCGTAAATCTTTCTGCCGTGTCCTTAAGGACCGTAATCTTACTTTCGATGCCAAGTAATTTTGCGTTTTCATGAATTAATTTAACAGTTGAAAAACGTCTTTCTACAAACGTGCAATGTTCAGCTCCTCTACTTAAACATTCAAAACCAATAGCACCAGTACCAGCATATAAATCGCAAACTTTTTTGTTTTCCAAATCAATATAATTATTTAAAATATTAAAAAGCGTTTCTCTATAACGGTCAGTAGCTGGTCTTAATTCAAATAGATCGGCAGTTTTCAATTTCCTACCTCTAAATTCACCTGAAATAATTCGCATATTATCCTCTTAAAGCAATTCCACACGCTGGTGCAAACTCATAAAGATTTCTGTAAACAGGTGAATTCAATACTTTTTTGTTTATAATAAAATTTTTAAAAGGATTTATCTCTACTGCTTCAAATGGCATTATTTCATTAAGTTCATTAATAAATCCTGGCTTTAAATATTCTCCCCAAACAAAGAATTTTTGGATTTTATTTTGCATTAGCTTTGTTAAAGGTTTTAAATCTTTTTCACAAAAGGTTAAAATATCTCCAAAAGATTTATAAGTTACTTGACGAAAGTTGAAAGTATTACCATTTAAGATAAAACTAATTTCTAAAAAATTCGGCTTAACACTCATCAAAAAATTATTCGAATTAAAAAGTTCTGGATATGCAAACTTGATAGCAATTTCTACGGAGAAGTGATCAATATCGGTCAACTTTAAATTAAGTCCACGTGTTTCAAAAATATTTTTGAAGAGATCTATATAACGCCGATTTATGATAAGTAATAATACAGAATCGATAACGCCATCTTTATTCTGCAAAAGTGGATGGTATGAAATATAAAAATTGTTTGGATCTTCATCATAAAAGTGTTGATAGAATTCCCAAATTAGATGATCCTTTAATTCAGGAAGTTCTAAAGAAGGTTCAATCGGAATCTTAGAAATATAACAAAGGGAAGAGTCAAAAGATAACTTTATTTTATGATCATCTAAATCTGATGGTGATTTAAAGTGGTGAATAGCATTAAGAATGATATTTCGATTGGTTTGGGATAGAAAGTTTAAGTAATCAAGAGTGTTTTCAAAGGGAATTTTCTCAATTTCTTTGACTTCAACCTGACCATCATCATGCTCTTCAAGTATAACCCAGTAGAGATTTTCTCTTGTAAAAGAAAACCCTACTGAGTTAACTCGATTGTCCATATAAAATTACTTTTCACCCCAACTTGCAACATTAAGTTTCAAGTCGTTTCTTAAATCACCTATTGAACCGTATCCATCGGGACATTCAAGATAATATCTCGAACCAACAACTAAGGTTGAATCGATTCTAAGGAATCTACCACCTTTAGTAAACACAGAGTCGGCTTGAACTGTTGAATCAACTTGCAAGATGTATGGCTGATTGCTTTTGGGCGAAAATCTTAAAGAATCGATTGAGAAATTTCCACTTAAAAGTAATGGTTTAAATAGAGAGTCGAGTTTTGATTGAATAAATGAATCAGTTGTTATGAAGTTAATCAAAGAATCAATATTGTCAGTGAACTTCCCATATTTTTCTCTGTATAGCATTTCTGCTTGTTTGATATTAAGCATTCTTAATCTTGATTCTTCTTTAAATTTTCTTTCTCTTTCTAAAACCTGTTGAGGTTCAAAAATAGCAACTTGTATCAAAAGGTAAAGTAATCCAAGAATTACTAAGGTTAAAATTATATGAATATATGCCGGATCTTTCTTTTGAGTTTTTGTCATCTTTCCTCCAAAAACTATTTTATTGTGATATATTCCTTTATTTTTTCGAAAGTTTTTGAACCAATTCGAGGAACATTCATTATTTCCTCAATTTTTCTGAAAGAACCATAACGATTTCTATACTCAATTATCCTTTCTGCTGTTTTCTCACCTATACCAGGCAACAGTGATAATTCCTCAACATCAGCTTTATTAATGTTCACACTACCTTTACGAAGGGCTTTTTTTTCCGTACTTCGTTTTTCTAAATCAAAATTTTCAATTTTTTCTTCAGTAAAAACTGCGGCTAATATACTATCTAATGATCTATTTTCAAATTTATTTACTAATTGAGTTTGTGAGGTAAAATTTTTATAAGACTTTATTCCTATTCCAAGGAGTGTAAAAAATAGGATAAAAAGAATAATTAATATTTCTTCCCTTGTAAAAAATCTTTGTATCAAAACTTTTTTGAAAATTGGCATTAGTTCCAAATATCTTTAAAGTGTTCGAATATGCTCTTTGATCTTTTTGTTCTTTCAACAGGTTTGAAATTAGGACTTGCCGTTAGCTTCTTTAGTAAATCTTTTTCTTCAGAAGAAATCTTGTTGGGAATATATATATTTACATAAATTAATTGATCACCTGGCTTTTTTGTGTTGATATTTGGCAGGCCTTTTCCTCTCATTCTAAGGATCTTTCCTGGTGATAAACCCGGCTCGATTTTTAGTTTTGCTTTTCCTGTTAAAGTTGGAACTTCAATTTCAGCTCCCAATACAGCTTCAGGTATCGATAAATATAATTCATAAATAACATCATCACCCTTTCTAACAAAGAATTCATGGGGTAATTCTTCAAAAACAACAATTAGATCTCCTGCTTGACCATTTTTCCTCCCTGCATTGCCTTCGCCCCGTAAGGTTAAATAGTTCTCCGATGAAACTCCTGCTGGTATTTCTACACTCACCGTGGTATCTTCCATAACCCTTCCCTCACCCGAACAAGCTTTACAAGGTTCACTAATTACTTTTCCTTCTCCACCACAATGATTACATGTTGTTATGTTAACAAACTGACCAAATACAGATCGACTCACTTGCCTAATTTCACCTGTGCCGTGACAAACTGGACACGTTTTTGTTCCTGTACCTCTTTCAGCACCACTACCATTACACGAAGAACATTTTTTGTATCTTTTAATTTTAATCTTTTTATTTACACCGGTTAAGATTTCTTCAAGTGTCAATTTAATTTTGACTCTTAAGTCGCTACCTCTCAAGCCCACATCACCTCGCCTTGTTCTAGCTGTGGTCTTCCCACCAAAGAAATCATCAAAAATACTACCCCCAAAACCAGTACCCGAAAAAATATCTCTGAATGCTTCAAAAATATCATTTATGTTTGTGTACTCATGAAAATCTCTTCCGCCACGTAAACCATCATGTCCAAATTGGTCGTACCTTTTTCTCTTTTCAGGATCGGAAAGTACCTCATATGCTTCAGCAGCTTCCTTAAATTTCTCTTCTGCTTCCTTATCCCCGGGATTTCTATCGGGATGATATTGCATAGCAAGTTTTCTATATGCCTTTTTTATCTCATCCTGTGTTGCATTCCTTGACACCCCAAGCACATTATAATAATCTCTTTTATTTGCCACTTAGTTACTCTCCTCCTCACTATTATTACTTGGCTGGTCTTCTATTTTTACATCACTTGAAACAATTACCTTTGAATGTCTTAACACACGATCATGTAGCATATACCCCTTTTGAATCTCTTCAACTACTGTGAGTGGTTCTACTCCTTCCTTTGGAACTTGAAGTAATGCTTCGTGATAATTAAAATCAAAAGGCTGATTCAAAGCTTCAATCTTCTTTAATCCATAATTCGAAAGCACCTTCATCAATTTGCTGTAAACCATTTCTACTCCTTTGAGAACAGGATTATTATTCAGGTCTTCTTTACTGAAATTTAAAGTTCTTTCAAAATCATCCACTATAGCTAATAAATCTCTGATCAGTTTTTCATTAGAGTAATTTATTAATTGAATTTGTTCTTCTCTAACACGTTTTTTATAGTTTTCAAATTCAGCCATTTTTCTTAAAAATTTATCTTTCCATTCTGCAACTTCATTTTTTAACATTTCTATTTCACTTATTTCTTCAACTTCTTTCTCTTCAATAATTGTTGAATCAACTTCATTTTCTTGTAAATTAGAATTTGTTTGTTCAATCTTTTCAGTTTTTTTTCCAATTGAATCAGTTGATTGATTTATTTCTATATTTTTTTCTTGACTGATCAATTCATCATTATTATCAGAGTTATTGGAACTGTCAACTATTTTTTTTTCTTCCATTACACCTCCTTCAACTTTTAATTCTGTTTCTTAAAATATCAGTTAAAAGATTTGACATATATGCAACAATCGCTATTACTTTAGAATAATCCATTCTGATTGGACCAATCATACCAATTACTCCATCTGCGTCTCCAAACTTATATTTTGTAGTAACAACACTAAACTCAGAAAGCTTATCATAATCATTTTCTTTTCCAATAGACACTAAAATCTTATTATCCGTTATATCACGAGTTCGATTAAATATGTGAAGAATTATTTCTTTATCTTCAATCAATTCAATGACTGCTTGCATGTGTTCTGAATCTAAAAACTCAGGTTCTTGCAAAATATTTTTTATACCTGAAATATGAAACTTTTCTAACTCCCTCGTTTCAGAAAAAATTTTATCTAAAGATTCAATAAAGAATCTCACAACTCCAGTTTTCTCATCCTTCAAATCAGCAAAACGGTCAACAAAAGTGTTTCTTATCTCTTCTAAAGAAAGTCCAGCAATTCTCTCATTTAATAAGTTTTGTACATCATATATTTTATCCTGACTTACTTTAATTTGAAATTCTAAATCGATTGTTTTAATTATTCCACCGCGAAGAGACATAACAACCAAAAGCATATTATGAGGTAATACAACGAGATTAATTTTTTCAAGAACTGCCTTCATTATTTGTGGATATGTTACGAGAGCGAGCTTATGGGTAATTTTTCCTAAAATTTGTGATGCTAGTTCAAGCAGTTCTTCTTCATTTTTTGTTTTTTCTAAAGAAATTTCTTTTTCGATTTTTCTTTTTATTTGAGGAAGAAGTTTTGGTTCTTCCATTAATAAGTCAACGTACAAACGATACCCAAGATCAGTAGGAATTCTCCCGGCAGAAGTATGTGGATGATAAATTAATCCCAAATCCTCAAGATCAGACATAACATTGCGAATTGACGCAGAACTTAATCCAAGCTGATATTTTTTACTGATAACTCTTGAACCTACAGGATTTGCCGTTAGAACAAAATTCTGGACAATACATTTTAAAACAAGTTTTTCCCTTTCTGTCAATTCAATATCCTTCATCTTTCCAAAACTAAACCCATTAAGTTAAACTATTCTTTACTTTGCAAATTTAAAAACTTATGATATTTGGTTTAAGATATTGTTAAATGCCTTCTCGATTGTATTAAAACTATTTTGTTGAATAAATGTTTCAATGTTTTTTGGAAAATTTGTGAAGTTTGATGCATTAAAATACTTTTTGATTCCTTCAGATAATGCTTCTGGTGAACCTTGTTCCACAATAAAACCAGTTTTTCCATCTTCAACAAATTCAGGCAATCCCCCCACATTTGTTACAACTACCGCTTTTCTAAACCCATATGCGATATTTAATATCCCACTTTGTGTTGCAGATCTATATGGCAAAACCACAAGATCGGCACATGTAAAATAAATTCCCACATCTTCATTTGGAACATATTTATCTATTACTTTTACGCTTTTCTCAATACCTAATTCATTAATTTTTTTCAAATATTTTTCCTTTGATTCATAAAACTCTCCCACAATCAGTAAATAAAAATTATTATCATATTTTAAGAGCAAATGGAGCGCCTCAATAAGAGTCATTAAACCTTTATAAGGTCTTACATAACCAAAAAATAAAAGTACTTTTTTATCTAATGTAATTTCTAGAATTTTTCTTGTCTGTTCTTTTGTAAGATCACAGCTAAATTTATAGCAATCATAAATTGGTAGAGAAGAACGATATATTTTTTTATTGGGATATAAATTTTTTATCCCTTTTTCAACAATGTCTGACAATACCAAAAACTTATCAGTTGCACTTAATGCATATTTGGTCAATATTTTATCATAAAACATTGCTTCGTGAGAAATTATATTCTCAGTTATAAACAAAATTTTTCTATGAAATTGTTTCTTTAAAAGTTTTGCAATTGTACCTAAGGAAAAACCAAAGAAAGGTTGATACCAGATAAATGCAACTAAATCAGGGTTAATTTTTTTTATATACCTAACAGTTTTAATCCAAGTAAAAGGATTTAATGAATCAATCAAACGAACAGATGGATGAACCTTTACTGGTTGTTTACTTATATCTTCTTGTCTTGTCCCAGGGAAGAGAATCTGTGGATATAAACGAGTAAAGTTTATTACTGTAACTTCGTGCTTATGCGAAAGTATTTCGTAAACATGGGCTACAAACAAGGCATTACCACCGCGGTAAGGATATGCCGGTCCTATTAAACAAATTTTCTTCTTCATAAATTTAATTTGATAACAAGCATATGATTTAGTTTTTGATACTTTAATCTTGGGTCCGTAACTATATGAATAACTTGGTACTTGTCGTTCAATACTTGGGGAAATTGATATTTATTCTCCGGTTCAGGCGATAGAAAATAGTCAACAATATATTCTATATTTTTCTCTTTTAGATATTTTAAGAAAGCAAGCTCACCTTCTTTGTATGCATTTAATAATTCGTCGTTGTTAACCATACCATCGAGATTAATAATTTTTCTCTGAGAATAATATGATAAAATTCCAGCGTTCGCAGATGCTAAAATTTTATTCTCTGGAATGTTCTGTTTAATCCATTTGCTCGTTTTTAATGGAAGTATTTGTTCATGATTTGCAGTAAAAATTTTATATCCACCAATAACAAATAAAACAGTAAAAACTGCAAATATGAATTTGACATTATAGATTATTGAATAAATTCTCTTTGAATTTATCTTGTCTGTAATTATTTCATTTAGTGATATCGAGAAGAGTACTATTAAAGTTATGATTTCAGGAAAGTAATAATAAAAACGATACTCCCAAAAGTATAAAGTGTAATAAGAATAATGTATAAAAAGAAATAAAATTAAAAATCCATAACCTTTGAAATAATTCAATGTTCTTATAAAGTATTTCTTTTTAATAAAGTAGATAAACCCAATTAGCAAAAGTATGAAAATAACGTAAGCGAAAATTTGTTCAAATAAGCCAAATCCTCGATTGGCAAACAAATCGAAATTAAATGGATAAAAAAATCTTTTTAATTCGTACAAAATGAAATCTAATGTCCAATAATCACCCACCTGACTAAGAACTAACTTATGATTATGAAATACTTTTGCACGTCCACTAATAGGTATAACATGATCAAATGTTAAAAAATTATAAACCAAATACGGAATAAAAAGAACACAAAATCCAAGTCCAGAAGCGACTACTGATTTTATTCGCATCAAGAGATTCATTCTAAAAGAAAATATTAAATAAATGACAAATGCTACAATATAAAATGCTCCATCTAGACGGGAGAGAGCTGAAATTGCTATTAGAATTCCAAATAAAAATCTATAACTTAAATTATTTTGATTATGTACAAATTTACTATAAAATAAAACCGTCAATATAAGAAAGAGCCAGTAAAAATTTGTTTCAAGAGCTTTAAAATTAAATGCAATTATCACCGGATTTAGAAAGAGTAGAAATGTGGACAAAAGAGCAGGAAAAGTTTTATTCGTAAGCTTTCTTACAAGCACGAATGTAAAGTATGCTGCAATAGTTGAGATAAGTGAAAAAATAATTTGACTAATGACGACAGGTAAAAGCAAGTCCTTATCAAAAAATGAAAAAATCAAAACGAGAAATAACAACACTAATGGTTGATATCCATTAGTAAAATTAATTTGGTCAAAAGTTGAGCCATATCCATTGGAAATATTTTGAGCTATTCTATAGTAATAGTAACTATCATCTGATGATATTCCATGATTAATTGCATACTCATTTGAAAAAGAAATAATTACCCGAATTGAAAATCCAATTATTAATATTAATAATAACCCTTTGTTTTTCATAAATA
>CAKZPH010000038.1 GCA_937138605.1 uncultured Ignavibacteriales bacterium | reverse complement strand
TATTAAATTCGAATGTCAAAGAACAAAAAGCACAAATAAATTTAAGGAGAAAACCCAGCTAAATTTTCTAAAAAAAAACGAATAACTGAATTCTTTAATTAAATACTATAATTTTTCAGAAGTCTCTAAATATCTAATACAGTAAAAATTTTATTTTTTGGTGATATCGCTTTCGCTGGAAAAGCTAATTTTGAAAATTTTATAAACAATCATGATTATAGACCTATATTGGAAATTCTTTCAAAAGCTGATGTGTTAGTTGGAAACTTACAGTTACCATTTACTAGTAAAAAATTAAGTTATTTAGAAAAAAATTACAATTCACCTTCAAATAAAAATATTTTTAACTTCTATAAATTTGATATTTTAGCATTAGTGAAGTAAAAGCTTGGATGTATATGATACGAGAAAAAAACTTAAAAGAATTTATTTTTTTATAAAAACTGTAAAATTAAGACATATTTTAGGTCTATTTAGATACTACTTAAGAAAAAATTCTCTAATATGAACAAAGTTTGTGTAATTAAAACAAATAGATTTGATTATCCTAAACCACCGTTTAATCCAGATGTTATTTATCCCGAATTAAAATCTTTACACAAAAATATTAAAATCGATGAAAACAATCAAATTTTTAATGCTGTAAGAAAAAGTTTAAGTCTAATTGGAATGGATTATGAAAACTTCAATACTGAAAAATGGAATCCGTTTAAGGATTTAGTAAAACCCGGGGAAATTGTTTTTATAAAACCCAATATGATAGCAGAAAAGCATCGGAAAAATAACGATTGGGATTATGTTATTACTAACGGTTCAGTAATACGACCAATTATTGATTATCTTTTTATCGCTATGAAAGGTGAAGGTAGGGTAATAATAGGGGATGCGCCTCAATCAGATTCTAAATATTGGGAAATTATAAAGTTGATGGGATTAGAGGAGATAAGAGAGTGCTATAAGAATTATAGAAACTTTGAAATTGAAATAATAAATTTACAGGATGAGTATTGGGTTACTAAGGATGATATTCATATAGAAACTGTTACTTTAAAGGGTGATCCAAGGGGTTCAGTCTTATTTAATTTAAAGGAATTAAGTTATTTCAGTGAATTCGATAATCATAATATTAAATACTATGGTGCGGGCTATAATATTGATGAGACAAATAATGCTCATAAAAATGGGGATCATAAGTACTATATAGCAAAAAGTCCAATTCTTGCAGACGTGTTTATAAACATACCCAAATTGAAAACTCATAAAAAATGCGGCATTACTGTAAATTTAAAAAGCCTTGTTGGTATAAATGCTAATAAAAACTATTTACCACATTATATATTTGGCGACCCAAGTAATAAGGGAGATCAATTTGATCATATGACGATTAAAAGAAAGGTTGAGAATTTTTTATTAATTAATGTGAAAAAATATTTAAGTAAAAAAAATAAAATAATTCAATATTTAGCAAGGAAATTTAAATCCAAAGCTTATGATATATTTGGTGATACTGATGAAGTAATAAGGTCAGGTAATTGGTATGGAAATGATACCGTGTGGAGGATGTCACTTGACTTAAATAAAATTCTAATGTACGGTTCATTTAATGGAGAAATTAACTCAAAAAGAAAAAGATATTTTTCTATTGTTGATGGTATTAAATCAATGGAAGGAAATGGGCCAGTTGCCGGAACCTGCAAAAATACGGGTTTGATAATTTCAGGCTTTGATCCTGTAGCTGTAGATTGTGTATGTGCAACATTGATGGGATTTGATTATAAGAAAATTAAATTGATAACAAGAGCTTTTGATAAAATTGATTACAGGTTAACAGATCAATCAGCAGAATCGTTAGAGATCGTTTCTAATAATGAATTATGGAATGGTAAGAAAATTATGGAATTGGATTATCATTCTTTATTACATTTTAAGCCTCATTTTGGCTGGGCTGGTCAAATAGAATTAGAAAATAAAAAAAATGAGCTACAGTAATTCATTTTTACTAAAAATATATTACACCTCTCCAACTCTCATCAAAAGCTTAATCTCTGGCACATATGGAATGCTTGAAAGTAAAAAGAGATATGGCAATCACTTTAGATATTGGTTAAACTTACTAAAAAAATATGAGTTTAGTAATAATGAAGAGTTGATAAAATTTAGAGATTCTCAACTCCTAGAATTCATTGATTTCACCATTAAAAATTGCAAGTTTTATAACCATTTAGAAAAAACAGACATTAATCAATTTCCTATATTAAATAAGCAAGATTTAAGAAAAAATTATGATCGACTAATAATTTCAAATTATAATGAAAGAATCAAAAGAGTTCATACAAGTGGTACCACAGGAAGTTCTTTAATTTTTCCTTTAACAATTTCTTGTTTTCAACGAGAGTATTCTTTTAGAGCAATGCATTATTGGTGGGCTGGAATTGATGTTTTGAAAAAACCAAGAATAGCAACATTTTCAGGTCATCCTGTTGCAAAATCAAATGAAAATAATCCACCGTTTTGGGTTTATGATTTTTATAATAATTGGCTTTTATTTTCGTCATATCATATTAAAAATGAAAATGAAAAATATTACATTGAAAAATTAAAAGAGTTTTCTCCAGAAGTAATTCATGGTTATCCATCATCGGTGTACTTAATCGCTAAAGCATTCAAAAAATACGGGACGCATCTAAAAAATCTAAAAGCTATATTTACTGCGTCGGAAAGTCTTCTGGATTTGCAAAGGAAAGAGATTGAAGAAGCCTTTCAGGTTAAAGTTTTTAATTGGTATGGTAATACTGAAATGTGTGCAAACATTGTAGAGTGTGAAAAAGGTAATCTACATTTAAAATATGAGCATAGTTATGTTGAAATTTTAAATGAAAGCAATAATAGTTGTAAACCAGGCGAAATTGGTCGTTTGATTTGTACTAATTTTTGTAATAGAGCATTTCCAATTATCAGGTATGATATTGGTGATGTTGTTAAAATTTCTAACAAACAGAAATGCGAATGTAATAGAGGTGGATTAATTATTGATTTTATCGAAGGAAGAATTGAAGACTATGTTATTACCACAGATGGGAGGAAAATAGGAAGATTAGATCATTTATTTAAGGATACACTTGGCATAAAAGAAGCACAAATTATTCAAAATCAGATTGGAGAAATTACAATTAAATATGTGCCAGATGAAATGTTTACTAATAAAGATTTAGTTATCCTTGAGAAAGAATGTTATTTACGATTCGGTAATAATATGAAAGTTAATTTTGAAGAAGTAGGTTTTATAAATAGAACCCAAAATGGTAAAATGAAATTTATCATTTCTAACTTAAATTAAAAATGAATCTTGTTCGTAGTTAAAAAATCTTTATGTAATCTGTATAAAACATAAAAATTTCTAATAGGTCATAAATATGAAAAAACTTTCAAGAATATCTTTTATTCGGTATTTCACTGGTTTGTTAGTTAACTTGAATCTGACTTCTATTCTTTTGTTATTTCAAGGCGGTTTATTAAAATTCAGAAGGTACATTGGGTTATCCAATAAACTATATTTTTATTTGAATAATGAAAGTTATGTTCCTTCTATGAACCCTTATGATATTTTCAGTCCATCCAATAAAGCTAAAATAAAAATTATACCCTCTAAAAGTGAAGTTATAGAAACTCGAATTGATGAACTTGCTTTTTTAGCTTTAATTACAGCTTTAACCAATCCTTCAGTTATTTTTGAAATTGGTACCTTTAGAGGAAGGACTGCCTTAAATTTTGCATTAAATTCACGTGAAGATTGTATAATCTATACTTTAGATTTACCGAGAAATGATATTGATACTTCTACATTAGGAAAAGCTGATATAAAATTGCTTTAAGTGCAAATGATGAATTTGAATATGAACGTTATTCTGAATCAAAGAAAATAAAACAACTTTATGGTAATTCATTGACATTTGATTTTCGGCCGTTTCATGATAAAGTTGATTTGTGTTTTATTGATGGTGGGCATTCTGAGGAATGTGTAAAATCAGATACCAAAAATGCACTTAGAATGGTAAAAAAAGGCGGTGTTATAATTTGGCATGATTTCTTGAATGTTTCAGAGTATTGGGCTGTTACTAAAATTATTTATCAATAAAAAAAAAATATAATAAAATATATCGAATAGAAAATACTGAACTTTGCTTAATGATAAAGGATTGAATAATGCTACAAATAATACAATACCAAAAATCTGGTGAGATTACAGTTGCAGATTTACCTGATATTAAATTAGCCCCTAATGGA
>CAKZPH010000037.1 GCA_937138605.1 uncultured Ignavibacteriales bacterium | reverse complement strand
AATAATTTTTTTAGTTTCATGATTTTATACAATTCTTGATTGTCTTTCAGCCATGATCTATACGAATTTGTTTCAAATGATTGCTCTAAATGGTGGGTCAATTGCGTTTCTTTCAATTAGATTAAATAGAGTTAGTGGCTGAAATAAACTTGTAACATCATTACCACCTAATTTCTGGATCATGTTTAATCCACCTACAAATCTTGATTTTCCATGGACTTGAATTGTTTTTGGTGCACCTATCATGGGAATTTAGTATTAATGTACTGACCAGTACATTGTTCAAAAAGTTTTAAGTTCTAAAAATATTAAACTTGCTCAAAGTGATTCTATATTTGCAGGATTTCTAAAAAGATTACCTGTATTTGTTTTAATACCAACAGGAATAATTGCTTATCAACTGTCAAATGGTATTGTAACTAGTGATAAAGCTTATATGGCTTGTTACTACAATTTTTTCTTCAGGTCTGAAAAACTTGGTTGTAGCAGAACTATTAGCCCTTTTGAAGTCATCATTAAGGGCAGTGTTTAATTACACATCCACTTTGGTTAACTTAGACTTTTACAAAAATTAAACCAAATGCTGATGAAAAATTAATTGTAAGATTTGGAGGATTAACCATACGCATCATGGTAATACTTGGTTTACTGTGAATTCCTTTCATCAGTATTTTAAATGAAGATAAAATATATGTCTATTTGTAAAGTGTTCAAGCTTATATATTATTTTCGATTCCTCCTACTTTTCTTTTCATAAATTTTTGGAAGCGTTTAAATAGCAAAGGTGCGATTTCTGCATTATTTGTTGGATTTGTTTTTGGAGAATTTCATCTAATTCTTGGATAGAGAAAAAAATTGAATTCCTACCTAATAAATTTCCTTTAGTGATCGCATCAATAAATTTTCTCCATTTTTCAATTATTTTGTTTTAATTACTTAATTGTCAAAAGGTTTTTACCTGAAAAAACGTTTGATGAACAGATGGATAACTTTATTTATAAACGATAGAAGCTTGTAAAAAACAATATTTAGACTTATTCGAATATTGCATTTTCAAGTTTGCTGGTTATAATACTATTTTTTT
>CAKZPH010000036.1 GCA_937138605.1 uncultured Ignavibacteriales bacterium | reverse complement strand
AAAAAATAGAAAAAACGAAAGAATATAAAATTGTAGAGGCTGTTTCTTTAGTTAAAGAACTAGCGAATGCAAAATTCAATGAATCGGTAGACATCGCAGTAAAATTAGGAGTAGACCCAAGACATGCCGATCAGATGGTTAGAGGTACTGTTGTGTTACCACACGGTACTGGTAAAATGGTAAGAGTTTTGGTTTTGACTCGTGGACCAAAAGAGAAAGAAGCTGAGCAAGCGGGAGCTGACTATGTCGGATTTGAGGAGTATATAAAGAAAATTCAAGAGGGTTGGCTGGATTTTGATGTTGTAGTAGCTACACCCGATGTTATGCCTGAGGTTGGTAAATTAGGGAAAATTTTAGGTTCAAGGGGGCTGATGCCTAATCCCAAAAGTGGTACTGTCACTATGGATGTAGGTAAAGTTGTTCAAGAATTAAAAGCTGGTAAGATTCAATTTCGAGTAGATAAAGGTGGAATAATTCATGCATCGGTTGGAAGAGCATCATTTGAACCTGAAAAATTAGTTGAGAACATCAAGACACTTTTAAGCACGATCTTAAAACTTAAACCGCCCTCGGCTAAAGGACAATATGTAAAATCAATCTATCTATCAAGTACAATGGGTCTAGGTGTTAAGATAGATAGAACTGAGTTAACAAATTTATAAGTGACTATTACGCACTCTTTGCTTCAAAATAATACAATAATACTAACGATAGGTTGTAAGTATGAAAAAAGCTGAAAAAGCAGAAATAATTGCAAGCGTTGCTGAGAAAATTAAGGATTCGACAGGTTTGTATTTGTTAAATTTTCAAGGTATCAACGTTCAGGAAGCTAATGAACTACGACGTGAGTTTCGTAATTCGAAAGTTGAATATCGAGTTATGAAAAACACTCTTGCAAAGCTTGCAATTGATAGAGTAGGTAGATTTGAAAAAATCAAGGATTATTTAGTCGGTATGACGGGAATTGCATTTACATCTGAAGATCCCGTTGCACCAGCTAAAGTCATTAAAAAATTTAGAGAAAAGTATAATAAACTTGATTTAAAAGCTTGTTATATTGAAAATTCGTTTTATCAAGGTATTAAACTTGATGAAATAGCATCTCTTCCCTCCAAACCAGAAGTTATCGCAGGAATTTTGGGAAGTCTCCAGTTACCAATTTCGGGGGTTGCTGGGGTAATTAATGGAGTTATGCGAGATCTGGTTGGAGTTCTCGATTCATATATTAAAAAAAATGAAAGCAATTAAATAAATAATTAGGAGTAAATATTTATGACAGAGAAAGTAGCAAGCCTGGTTGAGCAAATTAAAGGTTTGACTTTAATTGAAGCAGCTGAATTAAAGAAAGCATTAGAAGAAGAATTTGGTGTGACGGCCGCTGCACCAGTTGTAATGGCAGGAGCTCCAGTTGCAGGTGCTGCAGCAGTAGCTCCAGCACAGGAAGAAAAAACTGAGTATACAGTTATCTTGACTGAGGCGGGTGCTCAAAAGATTAACGTAATAAAAGTGGTTCGTCAACATACTGGTCTAGGTTTGAAAGAAGCTAAAGATTTAGTTGATAGCGCTCCAAAACCTATTAAAGAGGGTATTAGTAAAGAAGAGGCTGAAAAGATTAAGAAAGAGATTGAAGAAGCTGGCGGAAAAGCTGAGCTTAAATAAATTCAGTTTTATTTTCACCTTTTTGGAAAGTGATGGGTTGTCTTCAGCTCATCATTTTCCATTTTTATTATTAAAGTTAGAAGTTCAATAAGTATTGGAGATGTGAAAGTGTCAGAAAGAATTTCATTCTCGAAAATTAAAAGTGCAATTGAGGCTCCGGATTTATTAGCAGTTCAATTGGGATCATTTGAAGATTTCCTCCAGTTGAATTTACCACCTGATAAAAGAGAACCCAAGGGATTGCATGGTGTTTTTCTACAAAATTTTCCGATCCTGGATGCAAGAGAGAATTATCGATTAGATTTCATCGAATATTACGTAGATAAACCAAGATATACTATACAGGAATGCCTAGAAAGAGGACTAACATATGCCGTTCCTTTGAAAGCAAAATTGAGACTATCAATTCGAAATTTAGATACACAAGAATTTAAACAAGCAGTTGAGCAAGATGTATATCTTGGTAACTTACCATTTATGACACCAAAGGGGAGTTTTATAATTAATGGTGCAGAGCGAACAATTGTAAGTCAACTTCATCGGTCTCCTGGAGTTGTATTCTCTGAATCCATGCATCCTAATGGAACGATGATTTACACCGGTCGTGTGATTCCATTTAAAGGATCATGGATTGAATTTGCCACGGACATCTCCAATATGATGTATGTTTACATCGATAGAAAGAAAAAATTTCCTGCAACAACATTACTTAGAGCAATTGGTTACTCATCGGATGAACAAATTCTTGAGATATTTGATCTTTTAGAAGAAGTTGACATAATTAAGGGTGAGATTAAGAATTACATCGGAAGGAAAATTGGTTCAGATTTAATCGATATTACTACAGGAGAAATTTTTGCTACCAAGGATGCAGAATTTACAGAAGAAATCTTAAATCGAGCAAAAAAAATTGGAATAAGGAAAGTAAAGTTTATAAAAGAGGTTGATTCGATAAATGGACATTTGATTTTAAATACACTCGCAAACGATATTGCTCATGATGAAGAAGAAGCCTTGGAGGCTATTTATAAACAACTTCGTGCAACAGAGGCTCCAGATTTAGAAACAGCAAGGGGTTTGATAGAAAAATTATTCTTTAATCCGAAACGATATGATTTGGGAGAAGTTGGACGTCATAGAATGAATGTCAAGCTTGGACTTAACATTCCAGATGATCTAACGATTCTTACAAAAGAAGATATAATTGCAATTATAAAGTACTTAATTGATCTTAAAGATAAAAAATTGCCCGTTGATGATATAGATCACTTAAGCAACCGAAGAGTTAGAACAGTAGGCGAACAACTTACTCAACAATTTAATACAGCTTTTGCACGATTAGCTAGAACAGTTCGAGAAAGATTAAATATTCAAGAAACAGAAAATTTTGGTCCTCAAGATTTAATAAATGCTAGAATAATATCAAGTGTTATTAATTCTTTCTTCGGTACAAACCAATTATCGCAATTCCTTGATCAAACAAATCCATTAGCTGAAATTACGCATAAGCGAAGATTGAGTGCTTTAGGTCCTGGTGGTTTAACTCGAGAGCATGCAGGATTCGAGGTTCGTGACGTTCATTATACTCATTACGGTAGATTATGTCCTATTGAAACACCTGAAGGTCCGAATATTGGTCTAATTTCATCCTTATGTATTTATTCACGAATTAATAGATATGGCTTTATAGAAACTCCATACAGAAAAGTTAAGGGTGGACAAGTTACTAATGAGATTGAATATCTGACTGCTGAAAAAGAAGATGAAGTTCCTATTGCTCAGGCTAGTACGTCAATTGACGAAAGAGGAAGATTTGTACAGGAGAGAATACTTGCAAGGATGCGTGGTGACTTCCCTGAGGAATTTAATGAAAATATTAAATACATGGATGTAGCGCCTAATCAAATTGTTAGCCCTGCTGCATCTTTGATTCCGTTCCTCGAACATGATGATGCAAACCGTGCTCTAATGGGTAGTAACATGCAAAGACAAGCAGTGCCTTTACTAAAGACAGAAGCACCGTTAGTCGGTACAGGAATGGAAGCAAAAATTGCTCGAGATTCAAGAGCGTTAATTTTAGCAGAAGGTGACGGCATTATTCTCGAATGCGATGCAAATAAAATTGTCGTTGAATATGATATGACAGAGACTGAGCGATTGACATCCTTTATAGATAGAAAAATTAAAACTTATTTTATGACTAAGTTCTATAGAACAAATCAAGATACATGTATAAATCAAAAACCTTTAGTAAAAGAAGGTCAAAGAATTAAAAAAGGGGAAGTTCTTGCTGATGGTCATGCTACCGATAATGGTGAATTAGCTCTTGGAAAAAATATCTTAGTAGCTTACATGCCATGGCGCGGTTATAATTTTGAAGATGCAATTATACTTAGCGAAAGGTTAGTTAAAGAGGATGTTTATACTTCAATTCATATTGAAGAATTTGAATTACAAGTAAGAGAAACAAAGCGAGGCGAGGAGGAATTAACTAGAGAAATTCCAAATGTAAGCGAAGAAGCTACAAAAGATTTAGATGAAAATGGTATTGTTCGGGTGGGTACTGAAGTGAAAGAGAATGATATATTAATTGGCAAAATTACCCCCAAAGGAGAAACTGATTTAACCCCCGAAGAAAAGTTATTAAGAGCTATTTTTGGAGATAAAGCTGGAGATGTTAAAGATGCTTCCTTAAGAGCTCCAGCAGGTATGCGTGGAGTTGTAGTTGCAACAAAGTTGTTTAAAAGAAGAAGAAGAGATGCAGAGGGTAGAAAAGAAGAAAAGCGAATTATTGAAGAACTTGAAGCTAAACATAACGAAGAACTCTTCAAATTAAGAGAGAAACTAATAGATCGACTAACAGAAATTTTAGAGTCTGAGGAATCAATTGGTGTTAAGTTCGTTGATGGTTCATCTGCAATTCGTGGCGGCACACAATTCAGACGAGCGATATTTGAAGCACTTGGTGATAAACTAGATGAATTAGATTACGAATCTGAATGGACTGAAAACAAAAGAAAGAATTCATTAATAAATAAACTTTATCAAAATTATTTTGTTCAGAAACAAGATATTGCCGATAATCTTAAACGTGAAAAAAATAAAATTCAAGCGGGTGATGATTTACCACCTGGTATTTTGCAACTGGCAAAAGTGTACGTTGCAAAGAAAAGAAAAATTACCGTTGGTGATAAAATAGCAGGAAGACATGGGAATAAAGGTGTTGTTGGAAAGATTGTTCCCGTAGAAGATATGCCTTTCTTGCCTGATGGAACACCTGTGGATATAATTTTAAATCCATTAGGTGTACCTTCAAGAATGAATGTTGGACAATTGTTAGAATGCGCATTAGGTTGGGCAGCTTATAAATTAGGTGTGAAGTTTGCTACACCAATTTTTGACGGTGCTACGTGGGAAGATATTCAGAATTATTTAGTAAAAGCAAATTTGCCCATGAATAGTAAAATAACTCTTTACGATGGGAGAACAGGCGAACCATTTGATAGAGAAGTGACAGTTGGCGTTGCTTACGTGATGAAATTATCACATATGGTCGAAGATAAAATACATGCTCGTTCAATTGGTCCGTATTCATTAATTACACAACAACCACTTGGTGGAAAGGCTCAGTTTGGCGGTCAAAGATTTGGTGAAATGGAAGTATGGGCACTTGAAGCATATGGTGCGGCACATACGTTACAAGAGATGTTAACGGTGAAAAGTGATGATGTAGCTGGACGCGCAAAAGTTTATGAAACTATTGTAAAAGGGGAAAATTTCCCAGAGGCTAATATTCCAGAATCATTTAATGTGCTTGTTCGAGAATTACAGGGTCTATGTTTAGAAGTTAATGTTGAAAATGAGTAAAAATTTAACAACAAATTGAGAGTTTGAAAAATGACAACGATAAAATCATTAGAAACACAAACTAGAACGATTGCTAAGATTACAATTAGCTTGGCAAATCCTGATAACATATTAAGAAGATCTCATGGTGAAGTTACAAAACCTGAAACTATTAATTACAGATCGTTTAGACCCGAAAAGGATGGATTGTTTTGTGAGAAAATATTCGGTCCTACACGTGATTGGGAATGTCACTGTGGTAAATATAAGAGAATTCGTTACAAAGGTATTATCTGTGATCGTTGCGGTGTTGAAGTTACGACTAAATCAGTCCGACGTGAACGCATGGGGCATATCTCCCTTGCTGTTCCTGTAGTCCACATCTGGTTTTTCCGCTCTCAACCGAGTAAAATAGGTAATCTTCTCGGTTATACTATTAAAGAGTTAGAAAAAATAATCTACTATGAGACTTATGTTGTTATAAATCCAGGCCCGACAGGATTAAAAGAAAAAGATTTAATAACAGAAGAACAATATTTAGAAATTTTATCAACTCTTCCACCTGATCATTATAAACTAGATGATGATGATCCAAGAAAATTTGTTGCTAAGATCGGTGGTGAAGCTATTAAAGCACTTCTAAAAAAGATTGATCCTGAAGCATTAAGTATTGAATTGAGAACTCAACTTAAAGAAGAAACCTCTCAGCAAAGAAAACAAGAAATTTTAAAGCGACTAAAAATAGTAGAAGCATTCAAACCTCGAGAAGGTGCGCCTGAAAATAGACCTGAATGGATGGTTGTTGAAGTTGTTCCAGTTATACCACCCGAATTACGTCCTTTAGTTCCTCTTGAAGGTGGTAGATTTGCTACCAGTGATTTGAATGATTTATATAGAAGAGTAATAATTCGTAATAACAGATTAAAAAGACTAATCGACATTAAAGCACCTGAAGTAATTTTACGTAATGAGAAGAGAATGCTTCAGGAAGCTGTTGATGCATTATTTGATAATTCACGAAGAACTAATGTAGTTCGAGTTGAAGCAAATCGTCCTCTTAAATCTTTATCTGACATACTAAAAGGAAAACAAGGTCGTTTCCGTCAGAATCTTTTGGGTAAGCGAGTAGATTATTCTGGGCGTTCAGTAATTGTTGTAAATCCTGAACTTAAGTTGCATCAGTGTGGTCTAAATCGAGATATGGCGTTAGAGCTTTTCAAGCCATTCGTTATTAATAAATTAATTGAAAGGGGATATAACAAAACTGTCAAAAGTGCCAGAAAGGTAATAGATAGAAAAGAACCAATTGTTTGGGAGATTTTAGAGAAGATAGTTGATTCTCACCCTGTTATGTTGAATCGTGCTCCTACACTTCACAGGCTTGGTATTCAGGCATTCCAACCAATTCTTGTAACTACAAAAGCTATCGAAATACATCCAATGGTTTGTACAGCTTTTAATGCAGACTTCGATGGCGATCAGATGGCTGTTCACGTTCCATTATCACCTGAAGCAATACTTGAGTGTCAATTATTACTACTTTCAAGTCATAACATTCTTTCTCCTCAAAATGGAAATCCAATTGTAATTCCAACTCAAGATATTATTCTAGGTTGCTATTATTTAACAAAAATTAAAGATGGTGATAAAGGAGAAGGTAAGTTATTTAGTTCACCCGAAGAGGTAATTATTGCATATGAAAATAAAAAAGTTGGGTTACACGCGAGAATTAAAGTTAGAGTAGATGATGAAATTATAGAAACTTCAGTTGGACGCGTCATATTTAATAGTATTGTACCACAGGAGATGGGTTTTATTAACGAGTTGCTTGTTAAGAAAAATTTTGGTGTTTTGATCGGAAAAATGTTTAGGAAGTTAGGAAACGTTAGAACAGCTCAATTTCTTGATGACTTAAAAGATATCGGATTTAAATATGCAACTCTCGGTGGTATTTCGATTAGTGTTGAAGATATGATTGTTCCTGCGGAAAAATGGCAACATATAGAAAAGTCAATCAAAGAGGTTAAAAAAGTTTTCAACCAGTGGCAGGAAGGTTATATCTCTGAAGGAGAAAGATATAATAAGATTATTGATATTTGGACACATACAACGAATAATGTTGCTGATGCGTTAATGGATAGACTTAAAAAATCTCAAGGTGGATTCAATCCACTTTGGATGATGATTGACTCTGGTGCCCGAGGTTCTAAAGAACAAGTTCGACAGCTTGCTGGTATGCGTGGATTGATGGCAAAACCGCAAAAGAGTTTAACTGGTCAAGCAGGAGAAATCATTGAAAATCCAATTGTCTCGAATTTCAAAGAAGGGTTATCGGTTGTTGAATATTTCATTTCCACGCACGGTGCAAGAAAAGGTTTAGCTGATACGGCATTAAAAACTGCTGATGCGGGTTATTTGACAAGAAGATTAGTAGACGTTGCACAAGATGTAGTTGTTACCTCTTATGACTGCGGAACAGTTAGAGGCATAGAAGTAACAGCTCTAAAAGATGGTGAAGAAATTCGTGAGCCACTTTCAGAAAGAATTTTAGGTAGAACTGCTTTACATGATATCTATGATCCTTTGACCGATGAATTACTTTGTGAAGCCGGTGAATTAATTACTGAAGAAATCGCCGAAAAAATTGGTGAAACAGCAATAGAGTCAGTTGCAATAAGAACAGTTTTAACGTGTGAAAATGTTCGTGGAGTTTGTGCAAAATGTTATGGAAGAAATTTAACTACTGGTAAACTTGTGGACGTTGGAGAAGCTGTTGGTATCATTGCAGCTCAATCAATTGGTGAACCAGGTACTCAGTTAACCTTGAGAACCTTCCACATTGGTGGTGCGGCTAGCCGAATTGTGGAAACATCTCAAATAACTACACGTTTCGAAGGAAAAACTCATTTTGAAAATCTTAAATATGTTGAGAAGGTTAATGAATTTGGAGAAAAAGTTAAGGTTGCTTTAACACGAAATGGTGCAATAGCTATAATTGACAACGATGGTCGTACTTTAAGACGATATGAAGTTCCATATGGTGCTGAAATTTTAGTTAATGATAATAGTTATGTTAATAAGGGAACAATACTTTATAACCACGACCCATATAACGCCGTAATAATAACTGATAAAGATGGTGTTGTTGAATTTCAAGACATGGTGGAAAATGTTACATTCAGACACGAAAGTGATGAGCAAACCGGACATATTCAGCAAGTTATAATTGAGTCTTGGGATAAATCTTTAGTTCCTCAAATTGTAATTAATCAAAATGCTGAGAGGGTTGCTTCATTCATAATTCCTGTAAAAGCTCATCTTAGTGTAAGAGAAGGACAAGAGGTTAAAGCTGGTACGGTCATAGCGAAAATTCCAAGGGAAATTGGTAAGTCCAGAGATATTACTGGTGGTTTACCCAGAGTTACTGAATTATTCGAAACAAGAAAACCTCAGGACCCAGCAATAATTGCAGAATTCGATGGCGTAATAACTTTCGGTCAACAAAAGAAAGGAACTCGCGATGTTATTATAACTTCTGTAGATGGATTGACTACCAAAACTTATTCTATTCCTGTTGGTAAACACGTTTTAGTTCAGCCTAATGATTTTGTTAAAGCTGGTGATAAACTAACAGATGGTGATTTAGATCCCCATGATATATTAAGAATTAAAGGTGTTAGTGCAGTTCAGGAATATCTTGTTAATGAAATTCAAGAAGTCTACAGATTACAAGGTGTTAAAATAAATGATAAACATATTGAGATAATTGTTAAACAGATGTTACAAAAAGTTAAAGTAATAGATCCAGGGGATACACGATTCTTAGAGAACGATTTGGTTGATTGGTATGTATTTAATGAGGAAAATGAAAAAATTAAACAATCTGTAGTAGTAATAAATCGAGGTGATTCAAGACTTAAGAATGGCCAGGTTGTTGAAAAAAATAAGGTTAGGGACATTAATATTGAGCTGAAGAAGAGAAATAGGAAGTTAGTTGAATTCCGTGATGCTCAACCAGCTACATCAGAAAATGTTCTTTTAGGTATTACGGCAGCAGCACTTTCAACTGAAAGCTTTCTGTCAGCTGCGTCATTCCAAGAGACAACTAAAGTATTGACAGATGCGGCAACCGAAGCAAAGACAGACTATCTATTAGGATTAAAAGAAAATGTAGTTATAGGACATAAAATTCCGGCTGGAACAGGATTGAAAAAATTTAGAAACATTATTTTAACAGCACCCGAATTTGTAACACAAGAAGAAAAAGTTAGTACTAATGAAAAAATAAGAGCGAAAAAGTAAGTTTCTATTGACTAAAAAATATACGAATATTATATTGCAA
>CAKZPH010000035.1 GCA_937138605.1 uncultured Ignavibacteriales bacterium | reverse complement strand
CATTTATAAAGTGAGAATCCTTTAGTTCATTTGAAGTTTTTAATTTTTCAAGAAACTCTATTCCGCTTGCGTCATCTCCTCTTAATTCATTTCCAAGTCCTACAAAAACAATTTTTGAATTTTCAAATTTTGAAATTTTATCTAGTAAATGAGTAAAATTCATCTTCCACTACAATCTTCTGTCGGCATTTCGGGCATACCAATTTAAATTGATCTTCTCTACGTATTCGTGATTTAGGTTTACTTATTTCTAATGCGTGGAAATTGCTTTGTAAATTAAGTAAGATATTTGGATGAGAATATCCTTTAGCACCTAATCGTTTCCTGATAAAGTCAATATGATCTTTTGCACAAATTATGTTATTACATACTTCACAAATAAGTAATTCTTTTTCCAGAGTTTCAAATAATCTTGGGTCGTTTTGGTCCATTGTAGCAAGGGAGTATTCAGTTGTTAATCTAATACCTTTCTCCGTTATACAATTTTCTTGACATTGACCACAATGAATACATGAACCGTAATTAATTACAAACTTACGTTTTTTCTGTTCTAGGTCATCTGACATAGTGATTGCTCCCGGAGGACATCCTTGTGCACAAGTTCCGCAACCAACGCAATCCTCTTCATAGTATCGTGGGAATCCTCTGAACTCTGGTTCAGGTGTAAATTTTTCTTTTGGAAATTTTGTCGTATAAGGCTTTGAAAAGAAAGAAGTTAAAGCTTCCTTGATTTCTCTAATTTTTGGTAAATACATCCTGCAAAACTCCAGATTATTCTTGTTGGGTTAAACTTTTAATTCTTTATCTTCTTCGTATTTATCCACTATTGATATGTCTGCTAGTGGAATTCTATTTCTATGTGACGCTCTGGCAACAGCATGCGCCGCGGTTGGAGCTGCAAGCACAATGTATACAATACCAATTAAAGCTTTCAATCCAAACAATGTAAATCCTTTTATGAAAATTAATCCAATCAAAATTCCCATGGTACCGAATGTAACACATTTTGTAGCTGCCTGGAGCCTATTGTAAACATCGGGTAAACGAATTAGACCCAAAACTCCGAGAAAATCAAATGCAACCCCAATACAAATTAATATAATTCCAATTGTCTCAATCATCTAATTGCCTCCCTTCAAATATTTTTGAAAATGCAAGCGTTGCAATTACACTTAATAGCGCCCATATCAATCCTATATCAATTAAAAAAGATTCGTTGTAATAGATACTCAATATCCCTGTTATTCCAATAATTAGAATGCCGAGGATATCTACAGCGACTATTCTATCCGCTGTGGTTGGACCAAAAATAACTCTCAGTAAAACCAGAAATGCACTCAATAGAATCACGTTTACTAACTTTAATAAAAAGTCCCCTTCGTAAATGAAAAAATTGAAATAAAAGAATGCAATGAAAATTATTAACCCAATTAGCCATTTTATAACTTTCATTCAAAAACCTCCGTTAATAATTTTTCAAATCTGTGTGCAACTTCTTTTGTTGCTTCATCAATGTCAGTTGATTTGACTTTTATCCAATGGACGTAAAGTTCTTGTTTATCCTTGTTTACATCGACCGTTAGCGTACCAGGTGTTAATGTTATAGAGTTTGATAAAACAGTTATTGA
>CAKZPH010000034.1 GCA_937138605.1 uncultured Ignavibacteriales bacterium | reverse complement strand
GGAATAGAGAACATAGAAGAAGCGGAGTCGGTAAAACAAAAATACACTGCTGATGCTCCTCAGTGAGAAGTAAAATTTAGTTTTACGATGCTTATAGTCTTATAATTTAATTTTTCTTAAATTTCGTTAAAACTTAATTAAAATGTCGAATAAGAAAAATCAAGTAAGAGAAAAAGCAGAAAGTTTCGATTTAGTTGAATTAAATGGTTTAGAGCCAGTAGTAAAGAAAATTCTTTTTCCAAATAAAATAGTTTTAAGTTACAAGAATTCAATCTTAGTAAAAGGCGATGTATTAGATAAAAAACTTTTTGAAGAAGACACTTTTGACCTTATAATAACCTCTCCACCTTACAATGTAGATATTAAGTACAATTCACATAAAGATGATTTAACCTATGAGGAATATTTAGCTTTTTCTGAAAAGTGGATGCGTAACTGTTATCACTGGACAAAAAATCAGGGACGATTTTGTCTAAATATACCATTAGATAAAAATAAAGGTGGGCAAAAAAGTGTTGGAGCAGATTTAACTTATCTAGCTCAAAGAATAGGATGGAATTACCACTCGACAATAATTTGGAACGAAGGTAATATTTCGAGAAGAACCGCCTGGGGTTCCTGGTTATCTGCTTCTGCTCCTTATGTAATTGCGCCTGTTGAATTGATAGTTGTTTTATGTAAAGGAGAATGGAAAAAAAATTCAGGCTCTAAAATATCGGATATTTCAAAAAATGAATTTATGGATTGGACAAATGGATTGTGGACTTTTAATGGTGAAAGTAAAAAACGAATAGGACATCCGGCTCCCTTTCCGATAGAATTACCCTACCGATGTATTAAACTTTTTAGTTTTGTGAATGATATTGTATTCGACCCTTTTACCGGGAGCGGAACAACTTTAATTGCAGCTAATAACTTGAATAGATATTCGGTTGGCTTAGAAATAGACTCTAAGTATTGTGAATTAGCTAAAAAAAGAATTATAAATGAAACTAATATGTTGTTTTGAATATGAAGCGTAAGCAATTGAGCATTTCAGACCTTATCATAAAATATTTCAAAAAGCATCCCTATAAAGATATTACTCACGCTCCACTAGTAGATTGGGTAGAAAAACAATTTATAAAACTGTATAATAAAAAACCGAGAGATACTTGGCGAGCAATAAGAATGCTGCATCAGCAAGGTTTCTTAATAAAGGTGAAAAAAGGCATATATCGGTATGAACCAAATTATAATCAGTTAAAAGAATTAGATGAATTTACTCCCGAATTGAAAAAGAAAATCCTTGAAAGAGACGGATATAAATGTGTTATTTGTGGAAGAGGTGAAAAAGAAGGTTATGAGTTACATGTTGATCATATCCTACCAAAGGATAAAGGTGGTAAGGCAACGTTAGAGAATGGTCAAATATTATGCTCTATTTGTAACTTCAGAAAGAAAAATTATAATCAAACCGAAAGTGGGAAAAAGATGTTTATTAGATTATGGGAAACTGCAATTAAAATTAGAGATAAAGAAACACAGAAATTTTGTGAAGATATACTTAATACTTATGAAAAATATAATATTAACGGTCACATTGAGTGGAAAAAGCAAAAAGCAAAAACTGAGTTTTAATCTTTGATAATTTTTGAATAAAAAATTCTTTTACTCAGAATTTATCTCTCTGCAATTTCTCATCCGCACTGATTAAATTTGAAACAAATTTTTTTGGAAATTAAAGAATGAAAAAAGCACTCATCACTGGTATAACCGGTCAAGACGGTTCTTACTTAACAGAAATATTATTAGAAAAAGGTTATGAAGTTCACGGAATAATCCGACG
>CAKZPH010000033.1 GCA_937138605.1 uncultured Ignavibacteriales bacterium | reverse complement strand
GCATTCATCTTTGCGCTCATTTCATCAGCATAATACAAAACAATAGCTTCGAGTATTTTAGGCTCGACAGGTGTGGCGTTCTCTAATTTACCTTGATGACTTAAAACAAGATGAGTCAAAAGCGTTTCCAATTCTTCGGGGAAATAAGGAATTTCTCGACAAGCTGAATAAATATAATTGGCGGCAATAACAATGTGACCGATAAGTCTTCCTTTGTCTGTATAATCAAAGAAAGTATCATAAGATAATTCTTCAATCTTACCAATATCATGAAGAATAGCACCAGCAATTAGTAAATCACGATTCAATACTGGTTGTTGTTTTGAAGATTCGCTAATGTTGTACATCAAATCACAAAGTTTAATCACTTCGAGAGTGTGTTCAAGAAGGCCACCAATATAATTGTGATGAAAAGATTTACCTGCAGGAGCATGAGCAAATTTTTGAAATCTTTCTTCATTGAAAATCTTTTTAAGTAGGGCTTTCAGCCAATGATTTTTAATTGAGTTAATCTGCTTTTTAAATTCTTTTTTCATTTCATCAATATCACATTGAGCTACGGGGAGAAAATCCGTTAACGAAACATTTTCATTTTCTTTTATTACATTTACTTCGTCAATTCGCAGTTGTAATCGTTCATTAAATATTTCTACATTTCCTGTGACCTTTACAATTGAACCAATTTCAGCATCTTGTAAAAACTTATCAAAGTTTTCCCAATAGTTTCCATAAATGCTGCCAGTTTTATCAACAAGTTCAAGAATAAGATAATCACTACCATCTTTTTTCTTTCTTTTTTCAATTTTCTTTAGTAGAAAATAATGGTCAATTGGGTCTTTAGGTTGAAAATCACGAATATTCTTTTTTTCTAACATTTTTGATTTTTTAATTTTGATTTAACATACAAAAGCTAAAAAATAGATTCAAACTTTCGAAAGTTTCAAGAAAAATCATAGTAAGTGTTTTTCAAAAGGAATATCTGTTTTTAATTTTGTAAAAATAGCTGAGATTATAAAAAATGAAGAAGAGACTATTTACTCCAGGTCCTACACCTGTTCCTGAATCCTTAATGCTTAAGATGTCTGAACCCATCATTCATCACAGAAATCCTGAATTCAAAGAAATCATTAAAGAATTAAATCAAGACTTAAAATATCTTTTTCAAACTAAGCAAGATGTTTTTACTTTGACTTCCAGTGGTACAGGTGGAATGGAAGCATCTGTAGCAAATATCATTGGAGAAAACGAAAAAGCTATTTTTGTTAATGGTGGTAAATTTGGTGAGCGATGGGGACATTTAATTAAAGAATTTGGTGGAGTTCCAATTGAAATAAAAAAGAAATGGGGCGAACCACCAACAGTTGAAGAGATCACAAAACTTATTAAACAAAACTCTGATGTAAAAGCAATTTTTCTTACACATAGTGAAACTTCCAGTGGTACTGTTACGGATGTAAAAACAATAGCAGAGGAAGTAAAAAAGATTTCGGAGGCATTGATTGTGGTTGATGGTATAACTTCTGTTGGCGCTATCGAGTTAAGAATGGATGATTGGGGACTCGATATAGTTATTACAGGATCACAAAAAGGTTTGATGATTCCACCTGGACTTGCTTTTGTTGCGGTCAGTCAAAGAGCATGGGATAAAATTAATTCGACTAAAAACCGTTGTTTCTATTTTTCATTAAAACAAGCCAAAAAGGCTTTGGAAAATGGAGATACACCATGGACTCCTGCGATTACACTGGTTATTGGTGCAAACGAAGCTTTAAAGATGATTAAA
>CAKZPH010000032.1 GCA_937138605.1 uncultured Ignavibacteriales bacterium | reverse complement strand
ACCATCTGGCTTATTTCATATATACCATCTTTTTTGTGATTTTACCAAAATCTGTAGTCAAAGTATAATAATAAATTCCACTTGGTAAATTACCAGGTCTAAATGTGTAATGATATGTACCTGCAATTAAGTATCCATTAACCAAAGTATGCACTACTTCACCAAGAGAGTTCGTAACAATTAACTTAGTGTTAGTACCTTTTGGTAATGTAAATGAAATATGAGTTTCTGGATTAAAAGGATTTGGATAGTTTTGATGAAGGTTAAACTCTTTTGGAATTGTAGTATTATCATCGGCAGAAGTACCAAAGACAAACTTATAGACACATTTTTTAAATAGATCTGTTACGTAAGCAGTGGATCCATCAGGGGAGAATGCCACATCGGCAGGAGCAATCATTGGAGCGCCATTTGGATCGGGGTTTCTCGAACTGTTCTGGGATGGAAGTTCATCTACATCAAGTGCAAAAGAACCAATTAGCTCAAAACCCACAACCCATCTTCTCAAAGAATCAGTACCCGCTACCCAAAGTCGGTTATTATTATCAACAGTGATTCCATAAGGAATGGAGCGATCGAGTGCCAGAAGAGCTTGACCATCAACAACCCGAGCACCAGTGTATGTGCCTGGACTTAATTGAGTTCCCCCTGTCCAAACAGCAATTCCACCAGAAATTGCTGGTGGATTTGAATTTCTACTCGAATACCAGGGTGTTTCTGGGTTGTTATAATCACCATTTGGTCTTACTGCCACATCACGAATAACGCTTAAACCAGTTCCATCATGACCACCCGGCTCTTGACCATATGTTGGTGGTGGAACGTATGAACCTCGAGCTGGTGTGGTAACTGATTTGGTAAAATTATATAATCTAACAGATGATTGAAACCCTATGCCTGTAAATGCAAAAGAATCTCTTGATACAGAAAGTCCATGAATGTATGTACCATAACCTGAGCCTGTGTGATAAAAACCATATTTTTCAACTTGGATAGTATCTCCATTTTTGTAGTAATACTGTGTAGCTACTGTATTTGGTCTTGACCTTGGAAATGGAACACTACCATTAATGATTACATCATTTTTAAGACAAGCGATTCCACGTAAAATATATAAGTTACCGGTTAAGGTATCTGAATCCCCATTTAAATGGTAATCAATCATCTTTTTCATAACCAGATCTCCCGGTTCGGCATACCAGATTGCATTGCGCGCGTTTACGTCAACAATTTTTGAAGAAATAACATATAATCTCCCATTTGCATCAACTGCGCAGAGGTAAGGTCTAACAAAAGCCGTATCTGAATCAGGAAAAGTTATAGTTCTTTGGTAATGCCATCTTGGCTGAGCAAACAACAAAGTTGTAGATAAAATTAATATCAAGTTTGTAAAAATAGTTTTCATCTTTAATCTCCCATAAATTTTCTTTTATGATAATTTAGCTGAAAGTGGAAATTAATTCAATTTATTACTGTTAACTATCGTATTGATATATTCCTTGAGTAAAAACCAAGATTTGGTTTCTTTTATAAAAAAACTTTATTTAATCACATTACAAGGAACTAAAAAACCAATCAGCAAGATAATCTTACAAAATTCCTTCAATTGTAATATTAAATGATCTGATTGGGCCGAGATTACCAACCATTTCGATGTAGTTATAGTTAAACAAGTTGTTAACACCAAAATAAATTCTAATAGGTAATTTTAAGGAAATCAAATCCAACATCAAGGTTAAGTCAGTCAATAAAACTCTTTCACGTAAATCTCCATCTTTAACAATTCCATACGTTATCAATTCTTCGTCGATCGATTCAATTCTATTCCAGTATCTAAAATCTAAGTTAATTTGGGCTAATTTGTATTTATACAACGTATTCAAGAGAAATAAGTGTTTTGGTCTGTATTTAAGAAAAATTTTGTTTTTCAAATCCCTTGCCCAGAGATATGTATATCCTGCATTAACTGTTAAATGCCTGTCAAGTAAATCAAAGTTTGTTATAACTTCATATCCCGTAATTCTGGCTCTTGTAACATTTCTAAACTTAATTTCAACTGTACTTGGATCAATCGAGGGTTCAATAAAATTATAAAGTTCAGTGTTGAATAAAGCTACATCCAGTCTCATAAAATCTGTAAGAGTATGATTTGCTCCAAATTCAAAAGACCAACTGGATTCTGATTTCAATTCAGGATTTGGACTAACTTTGACACCGCTGACATAAGTACTGCTAAACATTTCTGAAGGAGTTGGAGCCCTATAACCTCTTCCAGCCGATGACCTTAAATAAGTTTTGTCTGATAATTTAAAGTTCAAAGCAACTTTTGGATTGAAGTTTAATTCAGAGAGTTTTTCTTCAACTTTTTGATAATCAATACGTAATCCTGTTGTAAGTCTTAAGTCGTTTAACAAATTCATTTCGTCCTGACCATAAATTGCTAATCCATATGCTTCGGGATTACTGAAAATATTAGAAGTAACGTTAGAGTAGCTTAATTCTAAACCTGAAATAAATCGATGTTTATTATCTAAAAAGTAAGTCATCATCAACTCTGTTCTAAGCATGTTGCTTTTTGCAGTGTTTTTTGACTCTGTGTTATCCCACCAATCATTATGAAACCATGAATTTCTAAAATCTAAAATCATGTTATTAGCAAACAGTCTCTGATAATTTAGATGAGTATGAAATCTTTTTGTGCTTACTGTTTGACCAATTTGACTTTCTTGTGGAACGAGAGCATTTCTTGAGCTGCTCCAGTATAAAAAACTACCACTGTGATATGTTGTACCGTTAAAAAGAATAGAAATATTATTTGTTGGATTGATATTATATTTTGATTTTAAGAACAACGAGTATCTTTTCGTAAAACTATTCATTTTGTATGAATCATCTTCAAAACGCGAGAGTGAAAGAGTTAGACCAAGGTCGCCAACTTTTCTTGAATGCGAGACTGAAATTTTGTTGAAGTACCTTTTTCGATCTGACCATTTCCATACCTTATGATAAGGTTCATCATAAAAACCACCCATGGTACGAAAAT
>CAKZPH010000031.1 GCA_937138605.1 uncultured Ignavibacteriales bacterium | reverse complement strand
CTTTTTTCATTATAATTAAATAAAATAGCAATCAAATTAGAGAAAAGTGTTGAGAATATAATAACAGCACCGTTAAAAGGCAGAAGGAAAGTTGCAATTAGGATTAAAGCTCCGAACCATCGACGGTTTGAGAAAAATATTTGAGAGTAACTATAAAGTGTAGAATCAATTAATATGGAAAGATTCATTTCATTTTTTGTTTTTCAGGAATCCTTTCAAGCTGAACAATATAATCCAGAGTTTCTTTTTCTCTAATCAATTCAGCCACGCCTTCGTTTGTTATCATTACAACTGCAGGTCTGGGATTAATAAATTGAAGCCATTGTGTCATATTATAGGCACCAACATTATGAAAAACAATTTGTTTTCCTGGTGGAATGGGTGGTAGAAACACTCCATCACGAAGTATATCAATATTCATACATAAATTTCCATAAATTACCGAATCATCCTGAACATCACCATAATCTTCCGTAACTGAAACCTTATGCTTATACCAAAAACTTGTAAATAATAAATTAACTCCAGCATCAACTATGATGGCTTGTTTTCCATTACTTAATCTTTTATTTGCAACAACGGTAGAAATTAAGAAACCCGCTTCATCAACCAAAGCACGACCTGTTTCCAAAAACAATAATGGTAATTCATCCTCCTTTAGATTGTATTCGAAGATTCCAGAAGTTATTGCATCAGCATATTCTTCTAAAGATGGGACAACTATGCTTGAATCTAAATATTGAGCATGCAAGGTATTTTTACTTGCGAACCCGCCACCTAAATCTATGTAATCAAGTTGATAGTTAAATTCATCTTTTATCCTTTTATAGAGATAAGTCATTTTAGATGCAGCTATTTTATATGAGTCTGTCGACAGTATGTATGTACCGATGTGACAATGCAGTCCTTTGATTTGTAAATGTTTAGAAATTAAAATTCGTTTAATTGCGTCATATGCTTCTCCACTTTCATAATTAAATCCAAATCTATCCCATTTGGGGTAAATTCCAGTGTCCATATTAATTCGAATCGCAACCTTTGCATCTATTTTCAGTCGCTCTGTCAATTCAATTAAGAAATATAACTCATCGTAATGGTCAATATGAATAAATGCTCCATCATTAATAGCTTTCATTAACGCTGATTCTGGTTTATGTGGACCATTAAAAATAATTTTATTTCCTGGAACACCCAATCTTTTAGCTTTATCATATTCGAATTCAGACACAACTTCAGCCCAAGAGCCTTCCTCGTGAAATACTAAACATACTGCATCAAGATAATTTGTTTTATAAGACCAGGAAAATTGGAATTTAGGATATCTAGTTTTAAAGGTTCTATTTGCCCTTTGAATTGACCTTCGAAGAGTTTTTTCAGAAATAACAAACAAAGGTGATCCAAATTTTTCAACTAACTCAGTGATAAATATACCATCGATTTTTTCTAAAATATTTGTAGTGGTAGCCTTTCCAAATTTACCATAGAAAACGGTTTTCTGTTTGGTGATTATTGGTTTGATATAATTCTTTTCACCCATTACAATTCTCCAAAAACTGAAAGTTTTTCATATGTTCTAATATCAGAAATTAAATCGAGCGAACATCTAACAAACATCTTACCAATTTCATAATCAGACATTGGTTCAACACTTTCACCAAAAGCAAGTTTCACTAACATATAAGGCAAATTTTGGCCGGCAGCTTGAGTTAAATAAATCCAAGCAGGAAAACGTGAGTTAATTTCTAATAAATAGTATTTACCATCATCTTTACTTTTAAGAATTTCTAATTCAAGACCACTGCGCCATTTTAATGTTCTGATAACTCGCTGTGTTAATTCAATAAGCTTTTCGTCACTAATTGTAATTCCCGCCCAACCTTTTCCTTTTTCAGTAATAAAGAGTTTTCGCATCGCGACGGCACCAATTGTATTCCCTTCGCCATCACCAAGTGCACATACGTTAAACTCATCACCTACAAGATACTCTTGAATTATTATTGGAAGTCCCCATTTCGAAGCAATACGAGTAAAACTTGAAACTACTTGATCATACTTATAGCAAACATATGCTTCATAAAAAATCCCTTTTACAACTACGGGATATTTTAATTTTTCGAGAACTTCATTTACCTGTTCAAGAGAATTGACAACAAAAGTTATTGGAGAATCAATACCAGTCTCTTTACAATATTTAAAGAGTTTGTCCTTAGATCTATTCTCTAAATTTTCTATGGTAGGTAAAAAAGTTTTTATACCTGCATCATCTAGTTCTTGTGATATATGAATAAAGTTGTATAATTCTGAATCTAAAGTTGGAATAATTACATCAATTTTTTCTTTTTGATGAATATAAAGAAGTCGTGAAAGTAAAGCTTCAGGGCCTTGATATGGATATGGAATTATATAGGATTTTGTTTTTAAGTTTTCCATGTAAATTCCTGGTTCAAGTGTATCGTAGTGCAAACCGATAAACTCACCATTAAAATCAGGATATTCTTTAATAGAACGAATTAAAGGAACACCAGGCCCTGGATTATCATTATTGTTTAAGCCTGTAACTGCAATTTTCATTTTTAATCTTCAATTAAATCATGAATGCGTAGTTGGTTAAGAAAATCAAGTAGGTCTCTTTCAGCATTTAACTGAATAACGTTGTATTCATTAATTAGAGCTTCTAAAATTTCTTCTTGAGACAGGTTTTGTTTTAACTTTTGAATAATGAAGAGTGCAGTTTCGTTGAGGAAGAATGTATCACCCGTAGTGCCATTAAAAGCGAAACCACTTTCGCTTATAGCTAAATTTTTGTTTAGTTTCATTAAGTGTGGTAAAAAATTTGTGACCCCAACGGGAATCGAACCCGTATTTTCACCTTGAAAGAGTGATGTCCTAACCGTTAGACGATGGGGCCATTTTATTGGGTGAGCGATGGGGCTCGAACCCACGACCACCAGAGCCACAATCTGGCGCTCTACCAACTGAGCTACGCTCACCATTTTATAATGGTACGCCCGACTGGACTCGAACCAGTAACCCTCAGCTTAGAAGGCTGATGCTCTATCCTGTTGAGCTACGGGCGCATACTGCTATAATTAAAGTTTGTAGCTCAATAGTAAAGATTTTCAAAATATTAAAGAACTATAGTTTAAGTGGAATTTTAATTTCTCTCTCAAATGCGTTGCAAATTTAATAACATAAAAAAAATTTTCCAATTACTTAAGATTTTTACTCAGGTATATTTATAAACTTTTTCAATTTATCAAATAGATCCTTTTTCGACATTGGTTTTGAGATATATTCATCACAACCTGCAGCTAACAGTCTTTCACGGTCTCCTGCAAGAGCATAAGCTGTTAATGCTATAACGGGAATATTTTTTAACCTTTCATTGCTCCTTAAGTCCTTAACTAAATCAACACCATCCCTTTTACCGGGAAGATTTATATCAAGTAAAATCAAATCGACATTATTAGTTTGCAGGTATTCAAATGTTTCTTCATAAGTTTCAGTGAAATCCACCTGACACTTATTTTTCAATAGTGTACGAACAAGAAGTGCTGATTCAAGATGGTCTTCTACATATAATATTTTAGGAAGTTTAGTTGTATCCATAAACTGTTCTCGTTTAATATTTTTTTTTGTAATTTTACTATGTACAAATTTACTCAAACAATTCTATAAAATCATAAGGTGTATTAACTATGATAAAAATTTTCTTTTTAATTATTGTTACAAGTTTCTCTTTAACTGCTCAAAGTGTTGTCGTAAACAAATTCTTCAACAGCGGAAAAACCGGTGGAGTGGACGATGCGGTTGAATTATTAGTTGTTCAGAAAAATCTGAACATGAAAGGTATGATTCTTAAAGATTTTTCAAGTAGTATGAATGGTGATAATGGCGGAAGATATATTTTCAAGGATGTAGACTTCTGGGGGAAAATACCATCAGGTACTTTAATTGTTATTCAGGTGAAAGATTCCTCTGCCGATTTAGATACTACAGATTACATTATTAGCGTAGGATTAAGAGATACATCATTATTCACTTCACTTGGTGGAACATTTGATATAGCTACTACAGAACTTGTTATGATTAAAGCATCTGGTAGTGACCCTTCAGGCACTGAAGGTAGTATTCATGGGTTTGGTAGTGGTTCAGCTGGTACTTTTTTCAATCAAGCACCAAATCCAAAGTTAAGATCAACCGGAACTACACCAGCAAATAAGTTCGCTTTTGCAAGAAATACAACTTCTTCAATCACCGATTTCGATGGAACGGATGCAGATACATCTTCGGCTCTAACACTTGGCTTACCAAATAATAGTACAAATGAATTATACATAAACAGACTAAGAGGTTTAACCTCAGTGGACAATATTATCAATCCAAATAAAAATTTCATTCTCTTCAATAATTACCCCAATCCATTTAATCCCTCTACTAACATTAAATTTTATTTGGATAAAGATTCAAATATTGAACTTAAAGTTTATAATGCCCTGGGCAATCTTGTTACAACATTGGTCAAAGGATATCATAGATCTGGTTCTTATGAAATTAACTTTAACGCTAAGAATTTGCCCGGTGGTGTATATTTCTATGAACTTAAAACAGATTTTGGTAAAGACGTAAAACGTATGATATTTGTGAAGTAAAAACTTTAATAATAAATGGGACTTACACAAGTCCCATTTCAACTTAAATGCTTTTATAAAATTTTATCCAACTTTGCTCAGGATGTCTTCAACTAAGCGTTTTCCTATTAGATAAGCTTCCTTATTCAGGGGAATTAAATTGTGATATCTTTCAGGTAAAACTTGTTTTAATCCAAAAACAATTGATTCATCATCCACCAGATTGGTCACACCGTTGAAAGCACCCAGCATAATTAAATTAAGAACTTTTAAATTGTTCAATTTATTAGCTTCATTAGCAGCAGGAATAGGGAAAATATCTATATCAGTTCTAGTTGGTGGCGAGATTACGTTGGTAGATTCGTAAAACAAATTCCCACCTGGCTTAACCATCGATTCAAATTTATCAACCGATGGTTGATTAAATGCTACGACAGAATCAAATTTTGAGATTATTGGTGAGCTAATTTTTTCATCGGAAACGATTGCAATACAATTGGCAGTGCCACCTCTCATTTCAGGACCATAAGATGGCATCCAACAAACTTCTTTTCCTTCATTCAACCCAGCATAACATAATATCATTCCTGCAGTAAGTACTCCTTGACCGCCAAATCCTGAAAAAACAGATTCGTGTTTCATTATTTTTCCTCCTTCGGTACTTTTATATCACCAAGCGGATAAAAAGGAATCATTTCCTCTTCAATAAATTTGTTTGACTCGAGGGGCGTCATTTTCCAATTCGATGGGCAGTTTGATAATACTTCAATGAGACAAGTACCTTTATTTTGCATTTGGTATTCGAAAGCCTTTTGGATTGCTTTCTTTGTCCGACGAACATTCCCAGCAGTGTGAACAGAAGTTCTAGTCACATAACATACTCCCGGTAGTTGTGCAACTAATTCGGATATTTTTAATGGAAAACCCGTAATACTTGTATCACGCCCAAAGGGAGTAGTAGTTGTAACCATTCCTGGTAATGTAGTTGGTGCCATTTGACCACTAGTCATTCCATACACGGCATTATTAATAAACACAATTAAAAAGTTTTCTCCACGATTGCAGGCATGAATAGTTTCAGCGGTACCAATAGCTGCTAAATCCCCATCTCCTTGATATGTAAAGACAAGTTTATCTGGTAAAACTCTTTTTATACCTGTTGCCACGGCAGTTGCTCTACCATGTGCAGCTTCTTGCATATCGATATCCATATAATTATAAGCAAAAACAGAACAACCAACAGGTGCAACACCAATAACTTTATCTACAATATTCATTTCTTCTATAACCTCCATCAACAAGCGATGGACAACACCATGTCCACACCCTGGACAATAATGCAAATCAATATCTATTAATGTTTCTGGTTTTTTGTATACTAAGTACTCGGCAACACAAATATCTTCATTTAAAAATTCTGTCTCATTAAGCTTTAAATCTTTCTCATCCATAACTATTCTCCTTTTATAAAAATTTTTTCAAAATGTTCTAGAATTTCTTCGGGAGTTGGAATTATTCCTCCCATTCTTCCATAAAATTCAACTCTTACTTTTCCTTCAACTGATAGTTTTACATCTTCCACCATTTGACCAGCATTTAATTCTACATCTAATATTCCTTTAATTCGTGGAACTATTTCTGCAAAAAGCTTTTTAGGGAAAGGGAACAAAGTAATAGGCCTGATTAACCCGACTTTATAATTTTTTTCCCGTGCAAGTTCTACTACTTTTTGACAAATTCGAGCTGCTAAACCATAGGCTGTTAATATGAATTCTGCGTCATCAATTTTCATTACTTCATATCTAACCTCGTTTTCTTCAATAGCATGATACTTTTCTTGAAGTCGTAAATTTATATTTTCCATCTCTTTTGGATCAATGTGAAGTGATGTAATTATGTTGCGTTGTCTATCTTTCGTCTTTCCGGTAGTTGCCCAGGGTTTTGGAAAAGTTCCACCTTTTGGTTGCTGTTCGAAGAGTTCTACTTTTTCCATCATTTGTCCGATAGCACCATCTGATAAAATCATAACAGGATTTCTATATTTGTCAGCGAGATCAAAACCAAGCCGAACAAAATCAGCCATCTCCTGGACACTTGATGGTGCTAAAACAATTAGTTTGTAATCACCATGTCCACCACCTTTAACTGACTGAAAGTAATCGCTTTGTGCAGGTTGAATGGTCCCTAAACCTGGACCACCTCTATTGATATTTGCTAAAAGACATGGCAATTCTGCAGCTGCAATGTACGAAAGTCCCTCTTGCATTAAACTTATACCTGGACTCGAAGAAGTAGTCATCGCACGTTTTCCAGCACCAGCTGCGCCATAAATCATATTAATCGATGCTATTTCACTTTCCGCTTGTAAAACGACCATTCCAGTTCTTTGTGGTGCCTCTCTCGATAAGTATTCGAGGACTTCAGATTGCGGCGTGATTGGATACCCAAAATAAGCATCACATCCGGCACGAATAGCAGCCTCTGCTAATGCCTCGTTACCTTTCATTAAACGAACTTCACCCACTTTTAATTCACCTCCATTGTCATATTATTTTGCACATTGGATATTGTAGCTATTTTTTCTTTCTTTTTACCTGATTTTCGATAAACAGTTATTACTGCATCAGGGCATACAAGGGCACAGTTTTCACATCCAGTGCAGTTATCTTTTATTTTTATCATGTAGTGATAACCTTTTTTGTTAATATTATCGCTCAGGGCTATTGCGCCTTGTGGACAAGCAACCACACAAAGTTCACAACCCTTGCATTTTTCAATATCAACTATAATATCACCCTTTACTTTTGCCATGTTTTACCTCACTTGTGTTTTAATTATATAATTAAACTTGATGTTGAAAGTTTCAACTTTAAATATTTAATAAATTGACTCACGAGCGTGTTTATCTGCATGGTAGGAAGATCTGACAAGCGGAGAAGACTCAACAATTTTAAGTCCTATTTTTAATCCTTCTCCACGAAAATACTCAAATTCCTCAAGGGAAACAAAACGCTGTACTGGTAAATGTGCACGAGTCGGCTGCAAATATTGACCAATTGTAACAATATCACAACCATGTTCATATAAATCCTTCATAACTTCAATAACTTCTTCATTCGTTTCTCCAATGCCAACCATCAAACCTGATTTAGTTCTAAGTCCATATTCTTTGAACCATTTAATTAACTTAAGGCTTCTTGTGTATTTTGCTTGTGGTCGAACAAAAGGATACAAACGAGGAACAGTTTCTACATTGTGATTTAGTATATGAGGCGGATGTTTCATTATTATTTTAAAGGCATGTTCTTCACCTTTGAAGTCGGGAATTAAGATTTCTACAGTACAATTTGGAACCATTTCATTTATTAATCTTACAGTTTCGGCAAAAATTGAAGCGCCTCCATCATATAATTCATCACGGTTTACTGATGTAATCACACAATGTTTTAATCCAAGTTGTTTGACCGCAAGGGCAACTCTTAATGGTTCATTTTTATCCATGTAAGTTGGCATTCCAGTTTTAACAGCACAAAAACCACAGCTTCTTGTACATATATCTCCAAGGATCATAAAAGTAGCAGTTTTATGATTCCAGCATTCAGCAATGTTAGGGCATCGAGCTTCTTCACAAACTGTATGCAAATTATTTTCTTTTACTAACTTCAAAACATCAGAGTAATTTTCACCTGTTGGTAATTTTACCTTTAGCCAGGGTGGCCTGTGTACAAGGACACCCTGCTGTTCTATCTCTTCCTTATACTTTCTCTGAAATGAATTTATTCTCACGTTTATTCCTCAAAGTTTTCTAATATTTGTTTCACCCTCTGCATGAATCTACCTGCCAAAGCACCATCTATTAATCTATGATCATGACATAAAGAAATATACATCATATTGCGAATTGCTATAGTATCTTGCCCATCAACTTCAATTACAACTGGTTTCTTAGTAACAGCACCCACGCCAAGAATTGCTACATCAGGTTGATTAATAATTGGATTTCCGAATAAGGTTCCAAATAATCCATAATTAGTAATAGTAAAAGTACTATCTTTAACTTCATCAGGTAAAAGTTTTTTCGTACGAGCTCTAGTTGCAAGGTCATATATCGCTTTAGCTAAACCTGTTATATTTTTTTCATCAGCGTTTTTAATTACAGGTACAATTAATCCCATTGGTTCAAGAGCTACAGCAATTCCTATATTAATATAATTTTTAAGAACTATATTTTTACCATCAATCGAAGCATTTACGTAAGGAAATTCTTTAAGAGCTTTAACAACTGCATCTACAACAAATGGTAGATAAGTCAGTTTGACTCCTTCGCGTTCAAGGAATGCATCTTTATTCCTTTGAATGTAATTATGGATTTTTGTCATATCGATTTCTTGTATACCGACTACATGAACTGAAGTGTCTCTACTTTTAATCATATGTTCCATGATTAATTGTCTCATATGATCCATTGGCTCAATCTTAATTTTTTCGCCAGCTTCAAATTTTACCGGTTCAGGAGTTACTTTTATATCTTTAATTTCTTCTTTGAATTCTTTTTGTTCAACTTTTTGCTTGAATTTTCTACCACTTTGAATGTAGTTTAATAAATCTTTTTTAGTCACTCGTCCACCCACTCCGGTCCCCTCAATCAACTCAAGTTCTTCCATTGAAATACCTTCTTCACGCGCAATGTTAAGTACAAGTGGGGAATAAAATCTTGAACGTTCAACTTTATCAGCTTTGGTAGTTGCCTCTACTTTTAATTCAGCAACTTTCTGAGATTCCAACTGTTTTGTTTCTTCTTTTTCTTCGCGAGATATTTTTAAAACAAAACCTGTTGGTGAAATTCGAGCAACAACAACACCTACTTCAACGGTTTCATTTTCTTGTACAAGAATTTCTGCTAATATTCCTTCAGCAGGAGAAGGTACTTCTGTATCTACCTTATCTGTACTTATCTCAAAAAGAGTCTCGTCTTTTTCAATCTTGTCACCTACTTTCTTGTGCCATTTAACGATAGTACCTTGTGTAACACTTTCTCCCATCTTAGGCATCACAATATCAATTAATTGAATATCTTCACCTTTTGTAGTTGTTGAAAGATCTACAGGAGATCCTTTAGGTTTAATTTCTGCAGTTATATCAGTTTCGATGAGTGCTACTACTGTCCCAACAGGAACTGTTTCTTGTTCATATACTTTTATTTCGGCTAATATACCTGATGCTGGTGATGGAATTTCAGTATCAACTTTATCTGTGCTGATTTCAAATATTATTTCATCTTTGTCTACTTTTTCACCAACATTTTTATGCCATTTAATAATGGTTCCTTCATTTACGCTTTCCCCCATTTTGGGCATTACAACTTCAACTAACATATTTTTTTACTCCTTTAAAATTCTAATAATTCCCTTATTGCTTTTACTATTTTATCTTTAGTTGGTAATATAAAATATTCAAGATTTGGATGATACGGAATAGGTGTATCGTGAGCAGCCAATCTTTTTACTGGGCCATCAAGATATTGAAAACATTTATCCGCAATCAATGCAGCAATCTCAGCTCCAAAACCTGCTGTTAAAGTATCTTCGTGTACAATTAAAACCTTACCGGTTTTTCTCACACTATTAAAAATAGTCTCTTTATCAAGAGGAATTATCGTTCTAGTATCAATAATTTCAATTGAATGTTCGTTTAATTCATTTGCAGCTTTGATAGATTCGTGAACCATCATTCCCCAAGTGACGATAGTTAAATCTTCGCCTTTTCTAACAATAGATGCCTTACCAAATGGAATCATATAATCAACATCTGGTTCAGGTGCCATAGAAAAAGTTTGACGATACAATCCCTTATGTTCTAAAAATAAAACTGGGTCGTCAAGGTGCATAGCTGTTTTTAATAAACCTTTAGCATCTGCTGAGTTAGAAGGGTAAACTATGTAAATTCCAGGGCAATGAGCAAATATACTTTCAATATTTTGACTGTGATAATGACCACCATGAATAAAACCACCGCAAGCTGTGCGAATTACAACTGGTGTAGACCAAGCATTATTTGACCTATAACGAAACATTACCAGTTCATCACGAATCTGTTGCATTGCAGGCCAGATGTAATCAGCAAATTGAATTTCCACAACTGGTTTCAAACCTCGCAAAGCCATTCCAATAGCTACGCCAACTATACTTGCCTCTGCCAATGGTGAATTAAACACTCTATGATTCCCAAATTTTGTTGAAAGACCTCTAGTTGCAGTAAATACACCTCCTTTGGGATCAGCAACATCTTCACCAAATATATAAATGTTGGGATTACGTTCCATCTCCTCTTTTAAAGCATGATTGATTGCATCTACCATTACAATTGGTTTTCCAGGTTTTTCGTTTTTCTCGTAAACAATCTTTTTACTATGTAACGAGTCTGAATAGACATGCAAAAGTGCTGATTCTGGGGTTGGATCAGGGGCGGTTTCAGCCCAAGATGCGGCTTCGTCAACTCGAGCATTTACTTCCTTTTGCAATTCTATAAAAGATAATTCTGTCAAAACTCCCTTTTCAATTAATAAATTTTTAAAACGAATAATTGGATCTTTTTGTTTTTCAAGTTCCAGCTCCTCATCTGTTCTATATTTTCTGTGATCATCTGAAGATGAATGAGGTAGTAACCTAACCACATCTGCTTCAATTAAAACTGGTCCATTTCCATTTCGCGCATATTTTACAGCCGATACAGCTGCGACATTTGATTCGAGATAATTGGTACCATCAACTTTAAGTCTTAGTAAATTTTTGTATCCTTTAGTCATTTCATAAATCGAACCACCCTCACCGGCTGTTTGGCAACTTACAGGTACAGATATTGCCCATCGATTATTTTCAATTAAAAATATCACGGGTAACTTCTCTCTACTTGCCCAGTTAACAGCTTCATGAAATTCACCTTCACTAGTTGCACCTTCACCAGATGAAACAATTGTAACCTCATCTTTACCAAGTTTGACTGAAGCTAAAGCACATCCAACAGCTTGCAAATACTGTGAACCAGTTGGACTTGATTGAGTAGGTATGTTCAAACTCTTAGAACCATAATGACCTGGCATTTGTCTACCACCAGTGAAGGGGTCATCCGCTTTGCCAAAGGAATGCAGAAATACTTCCTCTGGTTTGATACCAAGCGTAAGCGAAAAGGCAAGTCCACGATAATAAGGGAATGCCCAATCATAACCAGGTTTCAAAGCTTTAGCCATCGCAACTTGAATAGCTTCATGACCAGCACAACCTATGTGAAAAAAAACTTTTCCTTGCTTTAACAATCTTAATAGTTTCTCGTCAATAGCACGAGATAGCATCATATATCGAAGTACGCTAATCAATTCTTCTTTAGTCATACCACCTGCAATCTCTTTCCTGCCCGTTGGCTTTCGAACCTTTTCGTTTTGTTCTATCCTATTAGACGACATAAGTGCCCTCCAAGTTTTTCTTTTGAGATGAATTCAATAATAAATCTATCGAGGTAAAATTTTCGATTTCATCATATGAAAAAATCTTTATAAAATTTTTTAACAATACTTCTTTCACTTCTTCGATGTTAATCTCACGAAATAATACTTTCTGCAGTGAAGTAACTCCTTTATCACGAATTCCACAAGGAATTATTTTGTTAAAGTAACTTAAATCAGTATT
>CAKZPH010000030.1 GCA_937138605.1 uncultured Ignavibacteriales bacterium | reverse complement strand
TTTGGGAACTTGTGAAAATCTAATTTCTGACATTAAAACAGAACCTCTGAATAAAATTGCTGTAATTTAAAATTTGATTGCAAATATAAGGATTTTCGGAGAGTGTGAGGGGGATTAAAAGTATGAGTTTATAATGTTAATTCCATTTAGAGGGTCTTTTCAGGATATAACCATTGGGAATTGTAATTTCATCGGGAAATTGACACTCTTTAAACTTAATTTCATGGTTCTCTAACAAAATATAATTAGTCGATTTTTGTTTTAAATCATATGAAAATCTATTTGGTGGAAAATAAATAAAAATCTTATGGTTGGGTTTTATTTCTCTAATGAAATCAATAGGAGGAATCAAATCACTATCGGCTGAAATTAAAATTGAGATATCACATCTCTCCAAAACAACATCTCGTATCATTTGGACTGCAATATGAACATCGGTTTCTTTTTCTTCATAAGTTTGGATGATTGTTCCATTATGATTTATTTTTTTGGGTAAATATTTACCCAGAAAAAGCTGAAACTTGTTATTTTGTTTATTGGCTGTTAAAAATAAATCTTGTCGATCTTGTTTACCTTTTGATTTTTGAATAGCTGTAAAATATTTGACTTCTATTAGTTCTTGATGTGGTTTAAGAAACCGCTGACAGAACCCGACTAAATTTAGCCAATAATACTTCTTCCAATTTTTACTTTTAAGTCCAAAGTAAAGATTGAACCCATCTATATAAAAAATGGCTCTTTGTTTCTTATTCATGTTGTTAATTTTATAAAACAAGAAGCCCCTCTGCAATTGAGGGGCTAAACATAGGACTTTCTCATCCTATGGGGGTAAATCGTAGTACAAAAATAAATAAAATTTCATTAATTGCTATAATAAATATTGGTGACTGAATTAAATGTAAATATTTCGGGAAATTTATTTCCCATTATTGAAAATTTGAGTTGAAATGTAAATAAAATTAAAGAGTTGATTTATAACCACTTTGGATTATAATCAATTAAAAATTGTGATTATTATTCTTCCCAATATGGTTTTTTTAGATGTTGGTGTAGAAACCCAAGTCATTCTTCTTGCATCAAATTTACAATATTCAATGGGGTATTTGATTACATCTCCCAAATTATTTTGAGAAATGATTTTTAACTCCATTTCTATGCTATTCAAGGTAGAGGAATATTTTTTATTGGAAGAAATTAATTCTTTAAATCTTTCATAATCATCATTTATTAATGTCTTCTTTTTAAAATCTTTTCTCGAGTAAATTAATTATGTTAAAATTACCAACTTTTATTTGATTAAATTGAAATTCCAATATTCTTCACCATTATACGCTGGCCACTTAATTGGAATAATCTTTCCATCAAGTTTAAAGACACATTGAACCTTAACTGCAACCGGATATTTAGAATAATTTACAATCTCAAAACCTGTTCTACGAGGATCTACGCCTAATGGAAAAATTTTATACCCAACAGAAGGTCTTCTGGATTGTTTACTCATCTGATCATTGTACTTTCTAATTAAATGAGTTTCATAAGTATACCACAAAATTATTATAGCAGTTATGCCAAGTATTAGGTTTGATGTAAAACTTAATAAGAAAACAATATCCAAAATTAGAAGAGCTAAAATTAATATTGCTGAAATGACAATTAATTTACTCGAAGTTATATTAATCACCTCTAGCCTCAAACCCCTCATTCGTTACCATTTCAATTTCATTTATTCTAAAGTTGTGTTGTATTCTATCTTTTGGTGTTGAGGTTTCTTTTTCTCCAGAAATAAAAAACTCGGCAAGTTGTTTTGCTTCTTCTTCGCTATTGGCATCAATGTTTACCAAATAATCGTGATGGAGTGAAACTTTGTATGACTTCATGTTAAGCCCAATTCTATTAGAGTTATTCAGTATAGAATTAAAAAATTCATGAGTAATAATCTTAATTAGAACGCGGATTTGTAATGCTTTAATTCTACAATTTTTAGTTTAACCTTCGTAATCTGTATTTGATATTTTTAATATACCCGTTCAGGAATAATTTATAAAAAATTCTTTTTTATACCCGTGAAGGTATACTTTGACCCGTAATCATTTAATAATACCCGTACAGGTATAAAATATGACAAAAAAATTAAATCCAATTGCAATATTTATTAAGGAAAAAAGGGAAAAATTAAACCTCACACAGATTGAACTTGCTGAAAAGCCGGAGTTGGGATTCGTTTTATAAGGGAACTGGAGCAAGGAAAAGAAACACTTCAGCTAAACAAAGTAAATCAGGTTCTTAAGCTTTTTGGTCACGAAGCTGGACCTGTTAAAAAAGTCATTGAGGATTGACTATAAGACGCGGAAAAGTTTTTTACAAAGATTACTTTGCAGGAATAATTCAGGAAGATAGTAACGGAGTTTCTTTCACCTACGATAAAGAGTATTTGAAAAATAAAAATGCAAAACCTATAAGCTTAGCTATGCCATTAAGCGAAGAATCATATAATGATAAAGTTATGCTTCCATTCTTTGATAATTTAATTCCTGAAAGATGGCTGCTGGAAATTGCGGAGCAAAACTGGAAAATAAATCCTCGTGACAGAATGGGATTACTGCTTGCTTTCTGTAAAGACACTATCGGAGCAGTAAGTGTAATCAGAGAAGATGAAAATGAATAAATGTTATTATTGTTATAAAAAATTAGAAAGTGGCGAAAGAGATTTTCATTTTTCTTGCAGTAAAAAATTTTTCGGTTCACAAATTCCTCCTTTAGTTGATTTTGATTTAGAGAAAATCAAAGAATTTGCTGTTGAATCACTGGGGAAAAGTATTTCGGTGCCAGGTGTTCAACCAAAATTATCTTTAGATTATAAAGCAAAGGGTGGAAAAGAGAACCGCCTGACTATTGTTGGCCTTTGGGGAAGATTTATTCTTAAGCCACCTTTTGAAAATTATCCCGAAATGCCTGCCCTCGAAGATCTGACAATGCACCTTGCTGAACTATTAAAAATAAAAACTGCAGAACACTGTTTAATCAAATTAAAATCAGGTGAGCTTGCTTACTTAAGTAAAAGATTTGACAGAACTAAAAACAGAAAGCTTCATGTGGAAGATATGGCTCATCTTACCGGAACGTTAACTGAAAACAAATATAGAGGCTCAATGGAGAAGGTCGGTAGGGCAGTTTTGAAATACTCGAGTTATCCGGGGATTGATTGGCTCACGTTAATTTTCTGGGGATTAAGCAAAAAGTTTTTCCATTCTAAAGAGGAAAAATTTAGTATCCACCACTCCTCTTAAATTAGCCCTAAATTGCTTAATTTTAGAGTTAAAAGATTCTGCATTTGCATTTGTTAGCCTGTTATTGAAAAAGTTTAAGATAGTATCCATATGATATTTAAGGCTATTTGTTGCGGTGTTAAACACGTTCATTTCGAGTTCTTTTGTAGCTTCCATCCATTTGATAAATTTTTCTCTTGCAGTTATTTTATCGGAGTTTTCATAAATATTTCTGAACGCTAAAGTGTGGTTATAGGCTTGATGTATTTTAGGATATAGTTCAAAGAGGATATCGGCTCTCATTTTTTGATGAAGCGTCCACTGATTAGGTTTTTTAGCCAGGATATACCTGCTTCTGGCAAGGAGCTGTTTAGGTGTATCTCCATTGGATAGAACTAACGGTTGATACTTGGTTTTTTGTTTTTTAGCCTGTTTAATAGCCTCATTTTCTTTTTCTATCTCTTCCCATCTATACTTTATTCTAAGATGTTGTAGAGCATCTATTACCATCCTTACTACGTGAAAACGGTCGGTTACTAAATCACTTTCAGGGAAACACATCCTTGCAGCTGATTCCATATTGCTAGCCATATCAAGAGTAATACTCTTGACTTTTCTTCGTGCATCTAATGGAATCTTATTCAAAACATTGATAATTTCTTGGCTCTTGGTGTCCTTAATAACGGCTACAAGGCTTTTCTTTTTCCCTTTTCCTTGTTTATTGGTTACAAAAGTGTATAGCTCACCCTTAGAAAGGCTAAGCTCATCAATACTTAAATGTTCTCCGATATTTTGTGGATATAACAGGTAGTCTTCAGCATGGCTTAATTGTTCCCAATTTTTGAAGCCGCTCACTTTTTTATAATGTCGTCTTAGTAAAGACGGCTTTACGTAGTAATAGCTGGCTATGTTACTTATCGTATCTTCTCGGGTCTCTACCTGTACCTTTTAAAAAATCGGAAAGTTCTACGGTTAATTTTGAACCCTCCGCTATAAACGAATAATCACTTTTAATTTCTTTCAACTTATCGTTTTTATTCCGCCATCTGCGCCTTCTAATCGCTAAGTAAACCGCCTTACCCCTTATGGGAAAGTCTTGAATATAAGTACGTTCATAAAATCCCTTCGATTCATATTCATTCGAATCATACCCAGAAGGAAGTCGATTCTTTTCATCTAAGTAAATGTAAAGGCAATTTTTTTTGGTTTCTACATCTACCAATTCTTTTACCTCAACAACATCAAAATGATCTAATATACCCGAAGGTAATAAATAAGAAACTAATGAAGTGTCCATCTTTTTTTTCATCAAAAATAAAAACTTCTCCCCAGAAAATTTACGTGACCCGGTATTTTCACACTTTGGGTAACTTTATCGGCTAATGCAGCTGGAATCTTTTCTACCACAATAGAAAAACAACCTAAATCATCCAGTATTTTAGCATCGTTCAATAATTTCTCAGCTTCTTTTTCTTCCCGAGCACGAACTACATACGTTCCAAATTTATGAATACTTTGAGGGGTCAATCCTAAATGTCCCATCACAGGAATACCAGCAGACAAAATTCGTTGAATACTTTCTTTAATTTCTTCGCCACCTTCTAATTTAACAGCAGAAGCACCCGTTTCTTTCATAATGCGAATAGCCGAATTTAATGCCTCTTTAGAATTACCCTGATAGGTGCCAAATGGCAAATCAACAACGACTAATGCTCGTTTTACAGCCCGAACTACTGAAGCACCGTGATAGATCATCTCGTCAAGCGTTATTGGGAGTGTAGTATCGTACCCAGCCATAACATTCGAAGCTGAATCGCCAACCAAAATAACATCAATTCCTGCATGATCCAATATTTTTGCCATAGAATAATCATAAGCCGTAAGCATCGAGATTTTTTCCCCACGTAATTTCATCTCTGACAAAACATGGGTCGTAACTTTTTTAACTGTTGGGAAATTCATTGGAATATTCTTTTTATATTTGCCGCAAAGTTCACTTTTTTTTATGAAAAGAAATATATTTTTCGGCATTTTTTTTAGCACGCTCTTTTTTTGGCAATGTAGTAACGAATTAGATATCAACGATAACTGGAAAGACTATACGGTTGTTTATGGGCTCTTAAATCCTGTTAACAATACCCAAATTATTCGCGTTTCCAAATCATTTCTAGGCGAAGGGAATGCTTATCAAATGGCTCAAATACCTGATTCTATTTATTACCAAAAGCCTATTCTGGTTACAATTGAAGAATGGTTTAATGGAAATTTAACTAAAACCATACCTTTGTATAAAGATTCACTATTGCCACGTGATAGTGGTGTATTTGCTTTTACAGAAAATTATTATTACGTTACCAACGAACCACTCCGTACCGATGCAATCTATAAACTTGTCATTAATATTGACGGAAAAATTGTCAGTTCCGAAACAAAAATGATCCCTGATTTTTCGTTTGTATCAGTTCCCAGTATGATATCGTTTTCTACAACCAGCAATTTTAAATTCAGCTTCAGTACTCCCAAATACGGCAGAATTTTTCAAACTTTTATCCACTTCTATTACTATGATATTACAGCCACCGATACTATCAGAAGACTTATGGAAATACCACTTGGCAAGTATATCAGCAACAACATCGAAGGCAACGAAATTGTTAATTACGAATATCCAGGAATAAAATTTTATCAAGATGTAGCTAACAGAATTCAACATTCTGAAGCTGTATTACATAGAGTAGCAGCAAAAATGGCTATTCAATTAGTAGTGTATGCCGGCAGTAACGATATGTATGCGTACATGCAGGTCAGTGCCCCAAATACAAGTCTGTCTATGGACAAACCAAGTTATAGTAATATTTCAAACGGTCTGGGGCTTTTTACTAGCCGTTATACAAAATACGACATGCCTCGTCAGCTAACTCAGCGTACCATTGACTCCTTGGCCTATGGGCAATTTACTAAAAACCTGAAGTTTTTAAATTACTCAAACTCAATAATTGCCTGGCAATATTTAACTTAATCAGACAAATTTTTAATAGTTTTCATCCTTTTTTCTGACATTTT
>CAKZPH010000029.1 GCA_937138605.1 uncultured Ignavibacteriales bacterium | reverse complement strand
TCAACTAATATGAGTCTACCTTCACCTTCGTTAAAAGCTGTTTCGATGGAGTCACTATAAATTGTATCAACATTTTCCAAATCAAGTGAAACTCTTTCTACGATAACTCGAACACTCTCTTTTCGAAATTTATAATTTAGTGATTCATTTAAATCATAGATCTCCCCCTCATGATAAATTCTGAAAAATCCCTTGCTTAGAATGTATTTAAATTCTTCCTTTAGTGTTCGTTTTTCATGAATTGGGAGAGGAAAAGTGATTAGTAATCTTCTTTCAGCAGGAAATGTTTTTAATTTTTCAATAACAGTATGAGTGGAATCTTTTTGTACAATCTCTCCACAAACTTCACAATACGTCTTACCGATTCGGGCATAAAGTAAACGTAAGTAATCATAAATTTCTGTAGTAGTTCCAACAGTTGATCTTGGATTTCGAGCTGGTGGCTTTTGTTCAATAGCAACTGCAGGTGCAATTCCACTTATTGAGTCTACATCAGGACGTGGCATCCTTTCTAAAAATTGACGAGCATAGGCAGAAAGACTTTCTACATACCGTCTTTGTCCTTCTGCGTAAATTGTGTCAAAAACAAGTGATGACTTACCAGAACCACTGACACCAGTAAAAACAATTAATTTGTTTTTAGGCAATTCAAGACTAATATTTTTTAGATTATTCTGCCTCGCCCCACGTATAATTATTTTTTTATCTTTTACCTGAGTCATATCCTTTATTGAAAAGTAGATCAAATAATTCTTCAGACTAGTCTTTTATTCTTATTAAAAATCGACTCAATCCCCTGTTTGATAGGAATAATTCATAATATCACCTGGCCTCAATCGAATAATTCTTGGTGAATTAATTTGATCTAAACCAAACATTCCATTAGCACCAAGATTAATTGAATAAGCGTTATAACCTAAAGTTCGCAAATATGCTACAACATGGGCTGATATTTCACCTGTATCATCATAAACTGCAATTGGTTTATCAACAGGAAGCGTTTGTAGATAAGTTGAGCTCTTTAGATCATTGTATGGCTCATATCTAACACACGTTGGCGGATGTCCATTATCACGAATATTATATAATCTGGTGGGAGCATAACATATCACATAATAATCGAGAGTTTTTTTCTGAACATTGTATGTCGCCATTATTTCATCAATATCTATTCGTGCTTTAGCAAAACCTTCATTCAATAAGAATTTTACTCTAGAAGAAACAATCTCGGTTGTTTTTCCCGAACCAAGATCGATTTCTGGCATTGGTTGATAATCAGGTTTTGGATAATTAGTAAAATCATACATACCCAACATTAGCCCATTTTTCACTAATTCATTCCATTCGTTTGAAAAATCATTATGCCAGGAAGCCATTCCAAATTGAAGTGAGTACACTTTATTAAAGCCCGCTAATCTTAATAAAGCTGTTGCAAAAGACGACTCCTGTCCAGTTTCACTAACGATAACAATTTTCGAGTATGCTGAATCTTTTCTAGACAAGACAAAATCATATAAATCTTTCTCTTTAAGATTAATAGCATTGGGTATATGACCAGCAATAAATTTTTCTCTGCTTCGAATATCAATTATTAAGTAATTATTGAGATTCTGATACACTTCACTCGCTTTTAAATAAGAAGGCATTTGCGATGCATTATTGATGTAATCACCATGCGTTTCAAAGTAAACAAGTAATTCCTCTGAGTCTTTCATATCCTTTAATTGTTCAATTGGATTATCTTTCAAGCATCCTGATGTAAACAACAAACATAAAATCAAGCCTGGAATGGAAATAAATTTTAACTTAACCATTATAAACCTCTTTAATTAACCAACAAAGTTGTAGTTGAATATCCAATGAACAAACCAATACCATCGCCAATTATATTCCACTCTACATCGCCACCACTTTGAACGAAAGAATCTTTAATAGGAAAGCTATACTTTTTAGTTTTAAAGTAGTTTTGAAATTGTTTATCAAAAGCGTAGACTTTAATTGAGATTTTATTGCGAAATGTATTAACAAGCTCTTTAGGGATTATAGGAGTTCTAACTGTTATTACCTTTAATGGATCATTAACAGGTTCATTTACAGAAAAAATGTCCTCAGATTCATACAAAACAGTACTACCCTCCATGATTACATACTTTGCACCAAAGATCGCTCCAACTTGATTTTGAATTTCTGCTTGAATAAATGTACCAGAACCGTTCGTAACATAATAAGCCTTTTTAATCTTTGGATTGGCAGGAATAAAAGTTTTTGCATAAACATTTTTATCCATCCATTTTGCATATAATTCATAAACAGATTCTTTTTGAGGTATAAATGAATTAAGTGGTTGATATAATCCATTTGACTGATATTTTAATGGAATCACTCGAACACCTTGCTTCAAATACGCTGTAACATCTTTCAGTTCAGCCTTACTAATTGAATACACTTCGTCAATAGGAAGAGTTTTTGTAAAAGTCACTCCATTAAATGTTTGATTCTCTACTAAAAAACCTTGAACAACAATTTTTTCATGATAAGGTAAATCAATTTCTACAACATCCACTTTTTCACAACCAGAAATGAAAAGAATAATTACAGTTATTATGCCAGTTAAGATTATCGCTTTTTTAAACTTCATCTCCAGGTCCTCAAATACTTGCACTTAAGGATAAAGCTGGAATAAATGGGAAAAGAGTTATCTGTTTAAGTTTTGGCGTTTTGACGCCCGTCTTTGGATCAACTTCATATGATATGTATTGTGCAAATGGATTACTTCTATTGTAAACATTGAAAATACTAAGCGACGCTTGCATGGATGCGCTTTTGAATTTGAACTTGTAAGCAAGACTAATATCAAGTTTATGATAATCAGGTAATCGATATGTATTTTTACTTAAGTAATCAAAACGAACTCCCGTGTAATTATCACCAACACCAATTAAAGTATATTGACCTGTTGGTAATGTATAAGCTTGCCCTGTCCCATAAACCCATGTTGCCGAGAGATTCCAATTTTGAAAAAATGAATATGTCAAAACAATTGAAAAATCATGCCGTCTATCATATCGGGGAAAAAATACTCTTCCTCGATTAAGTTGGTTGAATTTTCTTTTAGTCCAGGAAAGTGTATAGCCAATCCAACCATTCAAGTCACCTGCTCTCTTGTTCAGAAAAAATTCAATTCCATACGCCTCACCTTTTCCAACAATTAGTTGGTCTTCAATTTTGGTTTCGAGACTGAAATTTGCTTCAGGATTGAACTCAAGTAAGTTTGACATAAATTTATAATATCCTTCGACTGATATTTGATAAATTCCATCAAAAAGAAAAGTCTCAGCGCCCAGCACAACTTGATCCGATCGGGCAGGTTCAACTTTTTCGTTCGAAGGATACCAGAGGTCAGTTGGCAATGAAATATCATTGCGAACGATAAGATGCAGAAATTGATGAGCTCTCGCATAACCAGTTCTAATGTAAAAATATTCAAATGGTATAACTGTAAAAGAAAGACGTGGTTCGATTGTTAGTTTTTTTCGTTCTTTGAAATAATAAAGACGTCCACCAATATTTGTTGAAAACAATCGGGAAATTTTCCATTCATTAGTAGCATAAAGCACGCCTTCAAGGGAAACTTGTCTATTGTTAGCATTAATACTTCTAGAAAGTTCGTCCAGATAAAAATCACTAGAAGTTAAGACATAATTGTGAATTGATACTTCAGCACCAAATTTAACTTTATTTTCATCAGATGGGAAAAATTCAGTTTCTCTCTTAAATGAAATATCTTTTAGACTACTTGAAGAAAAATAATTTCTTGAAGATCCTTGTCGGTCTTGTAAGTATACTTCAAAATCATAGGTATTATAACTAATTGAATTAATGGAAAACAAGACAGGTGATGAAATAGTAGTCCAACTTAAGTTTATTGTTTTGTTTCCCCAGCTAATATCATAACCAATTGCGCTTTTTTCTCCAGCATAAAGTTTATCTTTTCCTAACAATGCACTAACTGTAAACCAATTTGATTCATTTAAATTCCATGTAATTTTAGAATTTAGATCATAAAAATTATAACGTGGTAAAGCTGTTGCAGAATAAAGTCGATTTTGAAGTTGATCATAATAAAGTCTTCGACCAGAAATCATAATTGTTGAATTGCTTCCTATAGGTCCTTCTACCATAAATCCACTATTTACCATTCCAATCATTAACTTACCTTTAAACTTTTCTCTTGAACCTTCTCTCAATTTTATGTCAATAACGCTGGAGAGTCTACCACCGTAATTCGCAGGAAATGCTCCTTTGATTAATTTTATGTCGCTAATCGCATCGGTATTAAATGTACTAGCAAAATTTCCAAGGTGAGTGGGATTATAAATAATAACACCATCGACAAGAGTTAAAGTTTGATCAGGTGAACCACCACGAATGTATAGACCACTTGATATTTCAGTAGCTACTTTTACTCCAGGAATTAACTGTAAAGTTCGGAATAAGTCAACTTCACCAGTCATCGAAGGTAACTGTTTAATTAATTCTGGCGATATGTTCACAACACTAATTTGATTGGCAACTTCACTCTCTCTTTTTTCTCTTATGACTACTTCAGGCAGTATAAACTCTTCTTCAACTAACTCGAAATTCAGTCTTATAGATACTTGCTCTGGTTTTACTTCTATAATTTTATAGCTCGATTGATAACCAAGACTTCTAACAACTACATAATACTTACCTTCCATTATTCCAGGAATCGAATAAAATCCATACCGATTAGTTATTGTACCTTTGTAAGGTGTGTTCTTAAAATTCGAATCTTTAAAGACAATTACACTTGCACCAATAATAGATTGCCCAGTAACAGAATCTTTTACAATTCCACTAAGTGTACAACCGGCTGGTTGAGAAAAAGCTGAGTTAACAAAGTTAAAATGTAAAGTAAATACGAAAAGAAGGAGAAAATTTTTAGATGTCTTCATCATTAATCTTTTAGTTAGTTCAAATATTTACTAAGATAAAAAAATAAAAAATGATTTTATTCAACCCTCAAGAAAAAACCATTAAAATTTTACATCAAAGTAATGATCTTTCGTTTGATTAGCATTAAATAAAATAAATTTCTAAATTTTGAATGAGAGTGATAGAAAAAGGGAAAAATGAATAATCCACAAAAACTTTTCAGTTACTCGCAGAATTGGAACATATGGCGATTAATTATGACTGATTTAGACCAAATCGTTATTGAAGAGAGAAACATTGAAAAAATGGAAGTATTTTTTTCATGTATCGATAAAAACACGGGTTCTGTTTTCTGGAAAAATAAAAGGTTTCTTGATGAAAAATTTTGGACAGGAATCGAAGACACCAAATCAAATTTGCTCTTTCTACATATGTTCGAAAAGCCCGATATGCCATTACATAAAAAAATAATTGCTGTGAACTTAATCGATGGAACCATCGATTGGATAAATCATGAACTTACCTATTTTGCCTGTGATGATAATTTCATTTATGCATACAAACAAAATTTCGAATCGAAGGAATACTTTAAACTCGAAAAAGAATCGGGACAAATCATATCTTCACTTGGTAATGAAGAAGATGCAAAACCTTATTTGAATTTAATTCCAGAAAAAAATTATTCACGTTATTTGTTTAGTTCTCCAATCTCCCAACTAGAGAACGAGGTTTTAATAAATCTGATTCGTAATCATGCAATCAATTCAAAATATAATGCATTCATTGAATACATACTTTTCAAAGATTTTTTGATCTTTAATTTTTATGATAAAGCTTCCGAGGCATTTTTGATAAACAAACTTTTTATTATCAATCAATACTCCCAGAAAATATTACATACAGAAACAATAAATTCAGCAACACCTGCACCAGTACCAGATTCATTTTTTATTTACGATGACATACTCTATTTCATTAAAAACAAAAAAGAATTAATTGCATATAAACTATAATGGAAAAGAAATGAAACTGAACATTGAAGATAAAAAAACACTATTAAAAATTGCTCGAGAATCTATCGAAGAAGAATTTGGATTAAAAACTGTTGACAGTAATCAGTATTTTTCACCAGCGTTAAATGAACAATGTGGTGTCTTTGTTACATTAAACATTAACGGCCAGTTGAGAGGTTGTATAGGTTACATTATTAATAATAAACCGCTCTATGAAACTGTCTATGAGGTAGCAAAAAAATCTGCTTTTGAAGATCCGAGATTTTATCCTCTATCATTAGAAGAATTGAGTGAAATAGAAATAGAAATTTCAGTTCTATCAAAACCCAAAAAAATTAACTCGATTGATGAAATCAAAGTTGGTGAACACGGATTAATTGTTCAGAAAGGTGTTTTTCATGGACTCCTATTACCACAAGTTGCTACAAAGTATAATTGGAATAAAATAGAATTTCTCGAACATACTTGTAAAAAGGCCGGTCTTGATAAAAATGAATGGAAAGACCCACAAACTATTATCGAAATTTTTAGTGCAGAAGTTTTTTCAGAATATGATATAGGAGAATGAATTATGGTAACAACCGAAATAAGACCTCCAGTAGTAGCAGGAATGTTCTACGATAAAGAATCCTTAAAACTAAAAAAACATCTCGAAAGTTTATTTAATGAAGCTCATCCAGAAAATATTCGAGGAGAAATTTTAGGGTTAATTTCGCCCCATGCTGGTTACTTTTATTCAGGAAAAACTGCAGCTTTTGGTTATAAATTACTGAAGGATAAAAGTTTTGAAACTGTCGTTATAATCTCACCCAGTCACTATGAATACTTTCGCGCTGTTTCAATTTATAATGGTTTAGCTTATCAAACACCATTAGGTATCGTTTATGTCGATGTAGACCTTCGAGAGCAACTAAAAGAATACAGTAGCATTATTGAAATCACAAAAAGGGGACATGGACGCGAACATGCTCTTGAAGTTCAACTTCCTTTCTTACAAATGGTATTAGCTGACTTTAAAATTTTACCAATAGTCATGGGCGATCAAAGTCGTGATTTAACTTTTGCCCTTGCCGAAACATTATCAGAAATTCTAAAGAACAAAAACATTTTACTCGTTGCTAGTTCTGATCTTTCCCACTATTTTACTCATGAAATTGCTAATTCACTAGATTCAAGGGTTGAATTATTAGTAAACAATTTTGATTATGATAAATTGATGCAAGAACTGGAAGAAGAATCAGTTCAAGCTTGTGGTGGTGGGCCAATGGTTGCAGTAATGTATGCTTCCAAATTACTTGGTGCAAACAATTCCAAAGTACTTTATAGAAACGATTCCAGCGAAGCAAGTGGAAATAAACACCAAGTTGTAGGATACCTTTCAGCAGCGTTCTACAAAAAAGAAATATGAATAATTTAAGTTGTGTTATAATTGGTGCAGGTCGAGTTGGGAGCAGTTTCGCATTTGCCTTTCACAAATCAAATATAAAAGTTAAATGTATAGTTGACATAAACAGTAAATCCGCTAAAAATCTTGCAAAAAAAATAGGATGCAACTTAGCTATAACTCGTCTTGAGAAAATTTCATTTGAATTTGACTTTGTTCTGATTTCTGTACAAGATAGGTTTATTATTCAGATTGTGAAAGATTTGTTAAGAGCAAAAATAAATCTTCAAAGAAAATTTATTTTTCATACATCAGGTGCACTTAGCTCGGATATACTTGAGCCCCTAAAAAGGAATGGTGCAAAAGTCTTTTCACTTCATCCTAATTGGAGTTTCGCAAATAAAAATGATTACATAGATTTTTCTGAAGTAACCTGTGCAATTGAAAGTGACTCATCTTACGCTATTAATTTCGGGAAAAGACTTTGTAAATTGTTGGGTTGTAAGTTTATCGTTCTAAATAAAAATGAAAAATCACTATATCATGCTTTTGCGGTTTTGATATCAAACTATTCTGTCTTCTTATTAGAGGAAATAAACGAACATTTTCAAAACAAACAAATTTTATCATCTTTTATTACACTTTTAAAGTCAACCTTAACTAATGTTGAATTATACAATCCTGCAAATTCTCTCACAGGTCCAATTGTACGAGGCGATCTCAAAACAATTAAACAAAACTTAATAGCCCTCAAAAAGATTAACAATCAACTAGCCCAAGTTTATATGAAAATAGGGAGTTTAATACTTAAAAAATTTGATTTAAGTCTTGATAAAGAGATACTGTTTAAATTAGAAAAAATTTTTAAGGGATAAATAAAAACCACCTAGACTTTTTAACTCATTAAAAACCTGTTTGCTAACAAAAACAGCATTCGATATCTTGAAAAATAGTATAAACTAATTTGGAGGAAAGGTTGAAAGTAAATCTTGATAAAATCGTTTCACTTTCAAAGAGAAGAGGATTTGTATTTCAATCATCTGAAATATATGGTGGATTAAACGGTTGCTGGGACTACGGACCACTTGGAGTTGAATTATTAAATAATATTAAAAGGGAATGGTGGCAAACTATGACATTACGTGAAGATATTGAAGGTATTGATGCTGCAATTTTGATGCATGCGAAAGTCTGGGAAGCTTCAGGACATGTTGCTAACTTTACAGACCCTATGGTTGATTGTAAAGAATGTAAAGCTCGATTCCGGGCAGACCAACTTGAAGATGCCATGTGTGGAAATCCTGCATACAAGGGAAGAAGCGCAATTAAATGTATGGAAGATGGCAAGTTCACTGAACCTAGGCAATTTAACTTAATGTTTAAAACTTTTGTTGGTCCGGTTGAAGAAGATGCTGCCGTTGTTTATTTAAGACCTGAAACAGCACAAGGTATTTTTGTTAACTTTCTTAATGTTCTAAATTGTTCTCGACAGAAAATTCCTTTTGGTATTGCTCAGATTGGTAAAGCTTTTAGAAATGAAATTAATACAAAAAACTTTCTCTTTCGCACTCGTGAATTTGAACAAATGGAAATGCAGTATTTTGTACGCCCTGGAGAAGATATGAAGTGGTTCGAGTATTGGAAAGAAGAGAGAATGAAATGGTTTATTGAACTTGGTTTGAAAAAAGAAAAACTGCAATTTTCTCCACACCCTGAAGATAAATTAGCTCATTATGCTCGCGCTGCTGTTGACATTGAATACGAATTTCCCTTTGGATGGGGAGAAATAGAAGGAGTTCACAACAGAACCGATTTTGATCTAACTCAACATTCAAATTACTCCAGTAAAATGCTCGAATACTATGACGACGAGACAAAAGAAAAGTACATTCCATTCATCATTGAAACTTCAGCCGGTGCAAGTCGAAGTTTTATGACATTTCTAATAGATGCATATCATGAGGAAGAAGTTCGTGGAGAAAAACGTGTAGTATTGAAATTTCATCCAAAACTTGCACCAATAAAAGTTGGTGTTTTTCCACTTGTAAATAGAGATGGAATGCCAGAAATTGCAAGAAATATATTTGAAGATTTGAGAAAATATTTTCGGTCATTTTACGATGACAAAGGAGCAATTGGACGTCGATATCGAAGGCAAGATGAAGTTGGCACACCTTACTGTATAACTGTTGATAGCCAAACTTTAGAAGATCAAACAGTAACAATTCGTGAAAGAGATTCGATGGAACAAATCCGCATTCATATGGATAATATTAAAGTATTTCTCAATGAAAGATTAAATAATCAATAAACAATGGAGGTATCATGAGAAAATCGATTTCAACAAGTTCAATATTAATTTTTATTCTATCTATTATGTTCTGGGCTTGTAAAGAAAATGTTACTGAACCTGCTCAACCAACCCCAGCACCTAACCCACCAGCAAATGTTTACGTAACCGTTGATGCAGTTGCCGGTGGTGAAAGCTTTGCAATAATTAGTTGGGATAAATCTCCACAACATGATGATGCTAATTTTAAAGGCTATTTAGTTGTAACATATCGAGTTGATAATTTGGGTCAACCAATTTCCAAATTTGATTCGGTATTTATACCTAAAATTGAATCGAGGAAAAGAACCCTTGCAAACATTCAAAGAGGAATTAGATACAAAACCTACGTTTATGCTGAAAATCAAGATGGTAAGAGAAGCACTCCCTTTGGCTCAGTAATATTTGCCGGCGTGTTTTATGGGACAGGTCAAATTGATGAATTTAAAGCGACAGGACCTGCGCGTTCAGGCTATGGATGGAACATATCCACCGGTGCAGGTACTCAATATTCCTTTGGCAGCGCAAATTATCCAAATATTGATTTACATATGAGACTTGAAAATAATGTTTTGACATTTTTCTCTCCTGATGTAAAGGCTGGTTCACCTGGCGCAAGAAAAACAAAATTCTCTCTTGTCCCAAAAACAAAACAAGAAGGTTTTGACTTAGTTGAAACACTTGAAGAACCAACATTGAGTTCTATTTCAGTCGTTAAAGACAATGTCTATTTACTAAAAACACAAGATAGCATTTACGTTAAAGTTTGGGTTAAAAATATCAAAACAACAGGAAGTGGCACTGAGGCATATCAAACTGCAGAGTTTGAATACAAACTTCAACCTATAGTAAACATGAGAGTTGTTAAAAGATAACTTTAATTTTAAGTTCTTTATAATTGTCTGAGATATAAGAATTACAACAAATTCTGAAATCCTGCAAACAAGATTTTTCAAATTAATTTTACTTTCTTTTTGTTTGCAGGATTTATTTATTTATGATGAAAGAGTGTAAAAACTATAATTTTATCCTTTGTCTTTTATTTTATAAACCACTAAGATTAATGAATCTTTAACAAGTTTTTATATAGAATTTACTATGAGAACCTTTTACTTAACCAAATTATTTTTTATTACTCTACTAATTGCTCTGAATACTGAACTAATTGCTTACAACAATCAAGAGAGTATTACGAGCTCGGAAAATCTCAAAACAAAAATTCGAAAAGGTATTGATTACATTTATAACATTCAATTTGATTCTGCAGAAGTAATCTTCAAAGAAATCACTCTTAACTATCCTGATAATCCTGCAGGGAAATTTTTCATTGCCATGATCGATTGGTGGAAAATTATTCTTGACCCAGACAATGAATCTTATGATGAACTCTTTTTCGAAAAGCTCGAAGACGTAATTTATTTTTGTGATCAACTGTTAGAGAGAAATGATAAAAATTTTGATGCAATCTTCTTCAAAGGAGGTGCAATCGGTTTTAGAGGAAGATTAAGAGCACTTAGAGATAGTTGGTTAAAAGCCGCTGACGATGGAAGAGAAGCTCTGTCAATTCTTAACCTTGCCTGGTCAATTGATTCAACAAATTATGATATCCTTTTTGGAATGGGCATTTATAACTACTTTGCTGAAGTTATACCGGAAGAGTTTCCATTAATCAAACCTTTAATGATTTTCTTTCCAAAAGGGAATAAACAAAAAGGACTTGAACAATTAAAGCTTGCTGCAGATTATGCTCAGTATGCATCAACCGAAGCAATGTATTTTCTTTTAATGGCATATTATAACTACGAAGATGATATTTACGAAGCCAAAAATTATGCACGTATACTTAATAGTAAGTATCCAAATAATCCCGTTTTTCACAGATACCTTGGTCGAACATTCATACGATCAGGCGATTACACTACTGCTGCAAAAGTTTTTCAGGTGATATATGACAGTGGATTAGAAGGTAAAGCAGGATACAATAAAAATGCGATGAGGGAGGCATCATATTACATTGGGCTAAATTACCGATTTATGGGATTATACGATTCGTCTGCTTATTATTTCAATCAATGTGTTGAACTTAGCAAAAAACTTGATAAAAAAGGTAACGAGTCAGGATTTCAAGCATCCGCTGCTTTGAACCTCGGAATGGTTTACGACTTAATGGGAAACCGTAAAGAAGCTATTAAATTGTATAATTATGTCTTATCGATTAAGAATTGGAGTGATACCCACCAGGCGGCAAAACGTTACTTAAACATTCCTTATGGAAATTAACAACACTATTTGCATATTTGTATAGTCAATAGACTAAATAAAATGAATGCAATTTTACATCTCCTTCTTCTCATTCTGGCTTTTCTCACCTTTAAAATCACCCTTCGATTCGTAAATCAACCACTAAATCTTTTTGGTTTGCAGTTTCTAATTCTTGGAATACTATTAAATAAATATTTTCAAAATTTCTCCAGCAAATTCATAAACATTGACTTACCATTGGTAATTAATGATTTAACAACTCCAAATCTTCAACTGTTTATTGCAATAGTTCTTGGTTTTTCAGGATTTCTTGCTGGAATTAGATTAAGAATTAAAGATTTCTTGAAATTTAATTTGGGAAAACTTTTGCTAGTGATATGGGAATTTCTCTTTCCACTTCTTACCTTCTTTTTAAGCTCTTACTTTATTCTTTCAAGAGTTAAATTATTTGAAACATCACAATATGAAATTTTGCTTATTTCTGGTTTTGTTGGAATTATTTCGACGATAACCTCCACGTCTGTCATTAAATTTTTATTAGAAAGATATGAAATTGAAGGTAAGAATTTTAATGCGATATCATCCATCATACCAGTAATCAATTTTTTAGGTATTGTTTCGTTTGGAGTTATTCTTTCTTTAACTCAAAATATGGTCCATAAAAATTTTCAATTAAGTTCTGCAGAGATTTTTTTAATTTCCTCATTAACTGGTCTTATATTAAGCTTTATTTTCTTCTTCATTGTTGAAAGAAAATCAAACGAATTTCAAATTACGACCATTCTTTTTGCATTCATAATTTTTGCATCAGGTTTAGCTTATTATCTAAACTTTAGTCCTATAATTATGAATTTATTATTCGGTTTTGTCCTCGGAAATATCTTTTTTAAGGAGACTATACCTTCAATTTTTGAAAAAGCTGAAAGTGTATTTTATCCTTTAGCTCTAATTTTTCTGGGAAGTCAAATAAAAGTTGTTAGCTGGTCTCTTTTTATTTCAGGGATTATTGCCATACTAATTTTAAGATATATTGTTGTATATCTTTCAGGATGGTTTGCTTACAAAATGAGTTATGATAAAAACTCTTTCAGTTTTAAGATAGGTTTGGGATTTTATCCTCAAGGTTTAATTGCAATTTCATTAGCACTAAATTTCTACCAATTAAATAATTCAGAATTTAACCAATTCATACTTGGAGTTTTTGCTTTTGTGGTTGTACTAAGCGAAGTTTTGTCAACATCTTTTACGAAAAAATTTCTCATTGAGTCGAATGAGTTGAGACTAAAATGAAAAGTATCAGTAAATTTTTATCTGCCATAATTTTACTATTGGGTTCATTAGCATTAATAAATTTAATGTCAAATTTCTCCTTTGATAATAATGGATTGGCTCTTTTATCAATAGGCTTAGTCTTAATTATATCATTTACGCTTGGTGAATTTCTAGCTTTGTTTAAACTTCCCAAAATAACTGGATATATTTTAACTGGAATTTTGTTTGGCCCTTATTCGAATTTGATTTTTCACTTTAATTCTTTTGCACTTCTTTTCAAAGATTATTCGGATATTTATCAGGTTTTATATGGTTTAGTTTTAGGATTAATGTTTTTTATTATCGGAAGTAGTTATAAAATAAACGTACCAAAAGAAATCAAATTATCATCATATTTACTTACTTTAGTTAATTCTTTGTTCTTTATAGTTGCATTACCATTTGTCTTTTTAATAGTACAAAATCTTATACCAACTTTTTTTTCTTCAAATTCAATTCACATCTTTGTAATTACTCTCTTAATTTCCATTTTCCTTATTGACTCTTCACCTGAAATAACTTTTGCTGTAATAGAAGAACAGAAAGAAAACTCTTTGATCAGTAGAATTCTATTGAATACGTCGATCTTAAAATCTGTATTATTAGCGTTACCTATTTCTCTTTCTTTACTTGCATCTCACCATATTATTTCCCCAGATGAAAATTCTGTATTGTTAGTTGGATTAAAAATTTTATCCAGTCTAATTCTTACGATTATATCTGGTATAATATTAGGAGTATTGTTTAATACTTTCTTGAAAATTTCAGGAAAGGAATCAGCAATTCTTTTACTAGGATTTATTTTATTGAGCAATGAAATTTCATCCCAATTAAATTTAATTTCCCCTGTTTTATTTTTGACTTTTGGTTTTATCGTCAGTAATTACACTAAAGAATTTGAGGATGTAAAAGATTCAATTTTAAATTATGCACCTTTGATTTTCTTAATTTATTTCACATTAACTCCTTCAAGTTTTGATTTCACTCTACTGCCAATTTTAATTTTACCTGTACTTTTGATTTTTATTGTAAGATTAACCATCAATTTTATCTCTTCAAAGATCGCACTTTCCGTTTTGAAATACGACAAATCAAAACAAAACACATTCTGGCTTGGGCTTACTCCACAGGGTACAGTTATACTAATTCTGCTAAGTTTGATTACAAATAATTTAGGTCAAGATGGTCAGATAGTATATACTTTTTCATCATCATTAATTTTTATAAACTTTTTAATTGGTTCTCCATTGGTGAGTCTATTATTCGGTTTTATGAAATTAAAACAGAAAGAAGCACACGAAGAAGTTAAACCTTCACAAAAAATTGAATTTGTTGAGTATAAAAAATTTAAAGTTCCTGAAATAGAAAGTGAGACATTAAGTAATCTTGTTAAGTCTCTTCGTGAAATTTTAATAAAGTATCACAAAGAATTTGAAAGTTTTGTCAATACTCAAAGTGAACAATCAATCGAATTTTATTATCAGGTTGTAGAAAAATACATTGATGAGTATCGAAACTTGAAAAGTTTCATAATTGAACAAAGAGCGTCGGGCAAAAATCTAAAGTCTCAAATTCTGAAGATACAACAAGAATTAGCTCGTTGGTTTGCTGATTTAAGTTTAAATCGATTAAAACTTGAAGAAAGTTTTTTTGAAGCGGAAAGTTTATTGCAAAGTTTATTTGATAAATTAGAGATTTATTGTAATAACTCCCCGGAATACATAATAGTTGAACAGGAACAGGATAAATATGAATATTTTGAAAGTGATAATTTAGTTGTTAGAGGCTTCAAAATTTTTAAGCGATTAGATTTAAATTTTCGACACATCCTTGGAATAAAATCACGTCTTAAAAGAAAAATACCTTACTTGACTCTTATAAAATACTATTTTGAATATCAGATTTCTCAGGAGATGAAAGAGGTTGCTTTCATTATTGGAATGGAGAGGTTAAACACACTCAGAAAAATTAAAACAATTTTTGATGATGTAAATAAAAATCTTGAGGAATTACTTAATTTAGTTTCTGCATATAAAGAAATACAAGCAATTTCAACAATTGCCATAGACAAACTCAACGAGATTCATGAAAAATTGAAGCAAGAAATTACTTCAATTCAAGAAGAAGTAAACACTTCTACAATTAACACATGTACGCGACTTCAATATGCATTTTCGAATCCATTTAACGAATTTTTAGAAACTCTCAACAAAGCGGGCACTATTGAGATAAATCTCAGAAAGTTTCAATTCTCTCGGCTAATTGAAAAAACAGAAAATACGAAAGAATCAACTCGTGAGACCTTGAGATACTGGAAAAACTATCTTCAAGGTTTCTTAGGAATTTGTCAGCGTGACGCCAGGACAATTCAAATTATGGGAAAGATAAAAGATTTAATTGATGATACAATTGTATATCAATTCGATGAAATTTATGAAGACCTAAGAAACAAAAATCAACAATTAATTAGTCTTATTAGAAAAATTGACAAAGAAATTTCAAAAGATAACTATCACAAATTTGAAAATGTTTCTGAATTTATTTCTTTCATCAAAAAGTCTTACGATGAAATTCTATTTCTAGTAAGGAATAGAGAAAAATTAAAACTTTTTGATAACCAGCATAACCAATCAACAGTAACTTTAAGTTCATTACTTAAAGAACACTTCAAACAGGTAATAGAAGAATTCAAAGCACACAAAGATCTGAAAGTACTTAATGAGAAAGACATCGAGAAAATACACACTCAAACTCAATATATTCCACTTAAACCTCTGCACTATCTGGAAATAGTTCAAAATTATTTTGAAATCAAAATTTTACCAGAAATTTTGGAGCTCCAAAAGTTAATAACAGCACAGATTAATAACTCTTTATCAGAGCTTCAAAACATTGAAAACATCGTTAAATTTCATTTTAATGTCGCCTTTAAGGAAATAGACGAAACAATAAATTCTGATTCAATTCAAGAAAAATCATCAGAGATTTCAAGAATAATCCATGAACATGTTAAATCACCTATAAGCTTACTTCTTGAAAAAATCAAAACCTGGAATAAGCAAATAGAAAATTTCCAGATAGAGTTTGAACTGACTTTGATCAAAAAAATCGATGATCAAATATCCAATCTCAAAGATATTTTCAAAGAAAAAGCAGCTGAAGCTGAAAAACAAAAAGAAGAGCCAACTAATTTGAAAAAATTAACCATCACGATGCAGTTCATATTTAATTTCATAATCAACAAATCACAAATAAAGTTTTCACAAATAATCTCTTCAATTAAAGGAATTACTAAAAAATCTTTTGAAGAAGTTAAAGGTCCAGCTAAATTAGATTTAGAAGGTAGAAGTATAATTCTATATTCTTACAATCAAACTCAACTTAACCAAGATGTATATAATTCACTTCCACAAATTTATCGTGGCTTATTTAACTATACTACGACCGATTTTCCTGAAATACTGGTTGGTCGAAAAAATGAAAAAGAACTGCTAAAAGAAGCTTATGAACGTTCTAAATGCGAGCAACCTGCTTCATGTTCAATCATAGGAGAAACTGGAACTGGTAAAAGTAGTTTGATTTCCAATTTTCTATTGAATTTTGTTGATGAGTCATCCTACATAACCTATGTCTTTAAGTCTACAATTTATTCTGAAAGTAAATTACTCAATGAATTAAAAAGAATATTTAAATATGAGCATGTTCATAGTTTTAATGATTTAATTAGTGAACTACTGATTAACCCACCAGCACAAATCATAGTTCTCGAAGACATTCATAAACTTTTCTTACGAAAAACAAATGGACTTGATGCATTAAAAAAACTTTTGCTTCTAATCTCCGAAACTAATCATAAAATTTTCTGGATTGTATCCATTTCTTTTCATGCTTGGCAATTACTCAATAAAATCATTTTTATTGATAACTATTTCACACATCAAATCAAGACAGAAAATTTGCGAAAAGAGGAGATTTATGATGCTATAATGAAACGACAGAATACTTTTAATTACAAAGTTGAGTTTCTTGCAGGTGATAGTTTGTTACTCAAGAAAAAAATCAAATACCATTTTTCCAACCAAGAGGTACAAAAAATTCTCGAGGACGAATTTTTCAACAAATTATTTAAAGTTACAGAAGGAAACATAACAGCAGCATTATTCTATTGGTTAAAGTCAATAAAGGAATTCAAAAACAATACAATTTATATAAATCCTTTAGAAGAATTGGATTTAAGTTTTATACAAAATCTCCATATTGTTAAAATTCTTACACTTTCAAATTTAATTCTACACGGAAGTTTAACAGCAAAGGAACATTGTGAAATCTTTAGAATGAGTGAAGATGAGTCTAAAGCAATTTTTAATTTCTTAACTTCTGCTAATCTTGTTCATGCAACGCTTAACGAGAACGGCGAAAAAGTTTATTCAATAAATCAAGCGATTTATAAGCCCCTTGAAATCGAAATAAGAAAATTAGGCATCTTTTAATAAGTATGAAACTAATTATTATTTCACTAATTATTCTTCAAATCAATATAACAACAAGTGATTCAATTGATTTACGATCCGATTCGTCTGTAAAAACTCACTACAATTTTTCATACAAAGATTCGCAAATTGAAACGAACGCTACAAAAACAAAAGATATTACGATAAGTGAGAATATTGAGAACCAATGGAAAGGCAATTTTCACAGTACATTATGGAAATTTATTTGGATTATTTTAATACTTCTTCTAGCCTTTGTGATAAACCAGTTTATCAAAAAATTATTCGTTAAAAACAAACTTTCGGAAAAATTTAATCAAGCCAAAATTCTGAAATCAATTATTCAAAGTTCAGTCTGGTTGCTTTCAATGATTTTTATACTTTACCTTTTGCTTAATTATTTTTCTTCTGCTTTGTATGTTTTAATCTTTTTACTGTTCATATATTTGATCATTGCTCCAGCAGGAACTTTAAAAAATATTGCAGGTGGTTTTTTTATCTATCAAGACAAAATTTTCAAAGCAGGAGATTTAATACGCGTGCAGAATTTATATGGTAAAGTTAAATCAATAAATCTTAGAACGACAGAAATTATTACAGAGAATGATACTTTAATTTCCCTTCCAAATCAGATTTTTCTTTCGGAACCAATTGAGAACTTAAGTGTAATTACCAGGAGTAAGAGCGTTACTTTTAACATTGAAATTTCTTCAAGCGAGGAAGTTAGTAAAATTAAAAATAAAATCTTCGAAATTATTTCTCTTTCAATTTATAATTCCATAAATAAACCTGTAGAAGTGATATACAAAGGAATTAATGAATCAGGGAAGTACGAGTTTCAAATAAAAGCATATGTTTTTGATGCTCAATATGAAAATGCATTTAAATCCGACATTCAAGAGGTAATTGCTTCGAACTTTCGGGCTGGCAAGTAATTAACTTCTCTAAGCTTCCAGATTCTTTTATTCAATCTAGTAAAACTTAATAGTCTTTATTGTTTTTCTTATGGATCTTATAAAGTCAATTTCAAAAATTGACGAAAAAGGTTGCCTCACAACTTTATAGTTTATTATTACAAATTATGAGGCAACCTATTAAAATTTTTACTGTGGTATACGTCCATTTATTAATTCTTCTACAAGTCGAATGGCTTTATAAATATCTTGTAACGATTCTGTTATTCCAGCTGTATGAACAGCAACAGTTCTATTCTTTGTATCATCAAAAATAAAGTTACCTGGTAAACTTTCAATATTACCATCGAAAGCTAGTCCAACCACTTCCAGCTTTATATTAACAAGTGGACTTCCACTATTACCACCGATAATATCTGCAGTAGAAACAAAATTTAGTGGAACATTTAAGTCGAATTCTTTTGGTGGATTTCTCCAGAGTTCAGGCAAATCCCAATCAGCATAACCTTTGAATGAATAGTAACGATCATACATTCCATAAAATGTTGTGATTGGAGGAGCAATTGTTCCATTATATTCATAACCTTTGACAACGCCGTCTGAAATTCTTAAAGTAAATGTAGCATCTGGTGGTAGAGATGTGCCATACACATCATATATAGCATATCCAAGTAACTGAACTTTTGCCTGTTCTTTCTGTTGGATATCTTGATATTTTTTTGTTAAGTCTTGAGCTAATGATCTAGTTTCACGGACAAATTTTATGAATGGATCATTGGATGTTAGAATTTCACTAGGATTATCAAGAAGTTGAGCTACTTTTTCTTTATTCATTACAATAGTATTTGCATCGAGATTTTTAGCAGCTAATTTTGGTGACATACCAGCTAACAAATCATTCAATGCTTTCAAATCTTTGACAAAAGCTTTTGATAATTCTTCAAGTTGAATTTCTAAAGTAACAAGTTGAATTTCAGGTTCAATATCTGAGGGGAATAATTTTTCCTTGGTATTAGCAAGAACCGAATCCTTAAATCTTGGAGCTCGTTTCTCATCTGGAAGTTTTACTTGCTCGGCAAACTCTACAAGATCAGAGGCTATTTGAAAATATAAAGATTTTCCCGCACGACCCCTTAACGACAAAGCATTAACTTTATAAAAATACTTTGCTTTTTCTTTCTGAAACTCAGCTAAGTCAGTCCAAATGCTACCATATTTCTTTTTCCAATTTGTATTAGAATTTATGATATTTCTGAAATTCTTTTCAAAGTCAATCTTCTTCGCCATAAGATATGGATCTTTTAGTCCACCAAGATAACCTGTAAATGCTTTAAGCGAATTTGAAAATCCAAAGAGTGTTGATTGATATTTCAACTTCTTGTCGGGATACTTTTTCAAAAAGTCAGAATAAATTATTGTTAAGTTATTCAATAAATCTAGAGTATAGGGATATGAATAATCTTTCAAGAAATTCAATTGAGAAATAGTGTATAAACGATTCGTTCTTCCGGGATTACCAATTACAAAAATAACATCACCTTCTTTTGCACCATCTGGATTCCACTTAAAATAATTTTTCGTTTTTAGTGGCTTATCATTTTCGTAGACTCGCAAGAATGCAAAATCAATATCATATCTTGGATAAGTGAAGTTATCATAATCGCCACCGAAGTATGCAACTTGTGTCTCTGGTGCAAATACTAATCGAACATCATTGTATCTTTTGTAACCATAAATGGAATATTTTCCACCATTAAAGAATGTTACAACGTTGCAGATAAGTCCTGTTCTTTTTGAATATTCTTTTTCAAGTTCGGAAATTTTTGCTTGACGCTTTTGCACTTTCTCTTCGTCAGTTTTTCCAGATTCAAAAGCTGCTTTTACTTGATCAGTTACATCTTCAATTAACACAAGTTGATCCACATAGTAATTTGGTATCTTTCTTTCCTCTTCCAATGTTCTTGCAAAAAAACCATTTTCTGGAAGATTTTCTCCTTCAAGATTAACTCTATCAAGAGCAGAACGTATGCAGTGATGATTTGTCATCACTAAACCATCTTCAGATATAAATGAAGCAGAACAACCCGGCAATCTCAATGCTCCAAGTCTTGCATTCTCCAACCATTCTGCCGTTGGTTCAAATCCATACTCTTTTTTGAAATAATCAATTGGCGGATAGTCGAAAGTCCACATCTTTCCATTATCAAATTGACTTGCTTTTACATTTTCATAGCCTGGTTGTTTTTGGTATGTGAGTTCCTGAGTAGCAGAACAACCAATCATTAAAACTGAAAAAAGCAGTAGAATTACGAGGTTAGTTTTTTTTCTTTGAATCATAATCATTAACTCCTTTTTAGTTATGAATTAAATAATCGAAACTTCTACTCTTTTAGGAATAAGATTTTTTTTATAAGCTTTGTCAAAAAGAATTTGAAGTGAATTTTTACCTTTTTCACCCATATCGATAGTCAGTTCATTTACATACATACGAATAAATTTTTCACCTAATTCAAAACTCAAACCACGCCCAAATTTTAGTGCATAGCCAACAGCCTCAGTTAAGTTCTTGTAACCATATTCAATTGATTCTTTAAGCTTTGAAGAAATTTTTAATGCGAGTTCAAGACCTAAGTCTTTTCTGACAACATCCAGTCCAAGTGGAAGAGGTAATCCAGTTTCTTCATGCCATAACTCACCAAAATCTATAATTTTTTTGAAACCGTGATTTTGATAAGTGATTTGTCCTTCGTGGATAATTATACCGGCATGAACTTCGTCGTTTTGAATTGCATGCATTATTTCGTCAAACGGTACAGGAATAGGAATGAAATCGTCAAGATAAATTTTGGCCAGTAAAGTTGCCGTTGTAAAATTTCCTGGATGGGCAATTTTCTTATGTTTTAAGTCATTAACTTTAAATTCATTTTTTGAAATTAAAACTGGACCGTAACCAATGCCCATACTTGCACCGGTTCGCATGATAAAATATTTATCTTCAATGTATGGATAAACATGAGCAGAGATTGCAGTTACTTCCAATTCGCCTTTTAAAGCACGAATGTTCAACGATTGAATATCTTCAAGTACGTGCTCTATTTTATAATCATCAATCTTAACATGATTAAAAGCTAAGCCATAAAACATAAAAGCATCATCTGGATCTGGACTATGTCCAACACGTAAAATTTTTTCACTCATGCTTGAACATCTTTAATTTATTGAGCAAAGTTAATAACTTGAATAAAATTGAAACTGTTTTACTATTAATTAATGTTATTATTACAAAAATATAAAACTCATTGCTAAAAAGGTTGATATATGATTATTGTGATGAGCAAAAATGCGGCGAACAAACAAGTCGAAAATGTTTTAATGGTAATTCAAAAACTTGGTTTAGAATTTTCTGTTCTTAAAAATAACGATAAAACAGTAATTCTAACGCAACAGAGTTACGACATAAATTCTGATATCTTTAAATCAATGCCTGATGTGGAGTACGTAGTTACAATAAACGAAGATTATAAACTAGTTTATAAAAATGTTAATAATCTTGAAACAATAGTTAAAATTGGTGACGTGTCTATAGGTGCAAAAGATATAGCAATAATCGCAGGTCCATGTTCAATTGAATCACGAGAACAATTTTTTAAGATTGCATTAACTCTTAAAAATTTAGGTATTAAACTTATTCGTGCCGGAGCCTTTAAGTTTAGGACGAGTCCTTATACATTTCAAGGTTTGGGTTATAAAGGATTAGATTTGATAGAAGAATTGAAGGCAGAAACTGGACTTTTTGTTGTGTCTGAAATTCTTGATTACCATGATTTGCCGTACTTTGAAAAAGTTGTTGATATTATTCAAATAGGTGCTCGTAATATGCATAATATAAATTTACTTCGAGCAGTTGGTGAGTCAAGTAAGCCAGTTTTACTAAAAAGAAGCTACTCTGCAACTTTAAGGGAATTTCTTTTTAGTGCTGAATACATTTTAATGGGTGGTAACAAGAACGTAATTCTTTGTGAGAGAGGAATTCGTACTTATACCGATTACTCAAGAAATACACTTGATATTAGTATTATACCGGCCATAAAGCAACGTAGTCATTTACCTATAATTGTTGATCCTAGTCATGCAACAGGAAAAAGAGATTTAATTATTCCAACAAGTCTAGCGGCTATTGCAGCAGGAGCAGATGGATTGATGGTTGAAGTTCATTATCAACCCGAACTTGCATATTCTGATTCAGAACAAACAATAAGATTAGAACAATTTGAAGATTTAATCAAACAAGCTAAAAGGGTGGCATTAGCTTTAGAAAGAAATTTATAAACATGTATCTTACCCTAAAACTTAAAAAAAATTTTGATTACTCCCACCAAATCGAGATTGGTAAAAGTATTTTTTCACATACACGTGAGGTTATAGAAAATGAATTTAATCCTGATAAGTGCATAATTATAACTGATGAGAATGTATTTAAGATTTACAAGCAAAAAATAAAAAAAGAATTAACGGGAAATTCGAAACACTTTCATATTTATGTAATTCCCGCAGACGAAAAAAGTAAATCACAAAAAACAAGGGATTTCCTAGAAAATGAAATAACCAAACTAAGGCTATCCCGTGATTCCATGTTGATAGCAATTGGGGGAGGTGTAGTTGGAGATATTACAGGTTTTCTTGCTTCAACACTCCTGCGTGGCATTAAATATATCAATGTGCCAACAACTATAATTGCACAAGTTGATAGCTCAATTGGAGGCAAAACTGCAATCAATACAAAGTATGCAAAGAACTTGATTGGGACGTTTCATTATCCTTCATTTGTATTAATAGATACTGACTTTTTACAAACCCTTGATATGGACGAGTATCTTAATGGGATTTCCGAAATAATTAAAACTTCTCTCGTAGGACTTGAAAATACTTTTTCATTTTTAGAGAAAAATTATAAATCGGTCTTAGAAAAAAATGAAAATGTTTTATTAAAACTTATAAAAGATTGTGTATCATTTAAGAGCAAAATTGTAATGATTGATCCGACGGAAAAAAATTGGCGTAAAATTTTGAACTTTGGTCATACAGTTGGACATGCATTAGAATCTTTAAGTGGTTATAGAATTAAACACGGTTTTGCAATTGCAGAAGGAATGATAACAGAAAGTTATATAGCTTTTGTTACAAATGGTTTGAGTGAAGTTGACCTTTTAAGAATCCAATATTTGATCGATATACTTAATCTTGATAAAAAATTCAGACGTAAGATTTCATTTAATAAGGCATATGATAAAATGCTTTATGATAAAAAGAAAATAGGCAATAGCTTAACCTTTTCACTTATTAAAAAAATTGGGCTATGTTCTTTTAATAATAAAGTAAACAAGCATATTATCGAACTGGCTTATAGACATTAACAATGATAGTCCTTGCCTATCAACCGACCAGTTACAGAGAATTTAAGAGAGTTATAAAATTCGCTTATGAAAATGCTGCTGATGCAATTGAAATCCGTGGAGAAAAATTAAATGAAAAAGAATTAAAAAAAATATTTCAACTTAATACTCTTCCCATTCTTTTTACTTATCGCATATCTCATTTTTCTTATTCAAGGATTAGAGATGCAATTAAAAAATATATTCTTGCTTTAGAATATGGTGTGTCATATATAGATATAGATCTGAACCTTGGAAAATCTGTTATCAATAAAATCAAAAAGCATAATAAAAGAAGTAAAATTATTCTTTCCTATCACAATTATGAAAAAACTCCAAAACTTCAATATTTAATAAAAATTTTAGAATATGCTCGTAAATTTTCAGTCGACTATTACAAGATTGTAACTCATGCTAATTTTTTCGAAGACAATTATTTCATTTTGAAATTATTAGACTATGGAAACAGGAAAAAATTTTCTATTATCGCTCACTGCCTTGGTGAACTTGGGAAAACTGGTAGATTTCTTGCATATAAAAACGGTTCAAAATTTTTCTATTGCTCAGTTAACTCATCATCACAAACGGGTAGTGGTCAGATTCCACTCCAAATTCTAAACGATATTTTCAAAATAAAGAAGCTTAAACCATCAACAAAAATTTTTGGTGTTGTGGGTAACCCAATAAAGCAAAGTCGTGGTTGGTTATTTCACAATTATGCATTTAATAAGACAAAAACTAATGCGATTTACTTAAACTTCCATACTTCTGATTTTGAAGAATTTATACACTTATTTAAAAACTATCTTGATGGAATAAGCATAACGATTCCTTATAAAGAAGACATCCTAAAAATTCCAAACATATCATCTAATAAAATAAAATCCATTGGTTCTGCAAACACTGCCATATTCAAAGATTCTAAACCTATTCTCTTTAACACAGACTATCTTGCGATAAAAGAAATTGTTAAAAAGTACAAGTATTTTTCAAATTCAAGAATTTTAATAATTGGTGCAGGTGGCTCAGCAAAAACAATTGCGTGGACTCTAAAAAAATATAACAACGAAATTTTTATTACCAATCGCACAACTGAAAAAGCTAAATCTTTAGCCGCTGAGATGGATATTCATTTCTTCACTCCAACTCAAAGATCAATGTCTAAATTTGATGTTATAATTAATACAACCCCAGATAATAATTCTTTTTTGCTGAATACAATCAAACGAATTTTCAAGAAAGCAAAACCTAAAATTGTCTTAGATCTGGAACTAAACTTTCATAAATCTCATCTTAGAAAAATCTGTAAAACAAAAAACATTAAGTACATTGACGGATTTGAATTTTTCGCAATTCAAGCTTATCATCAATTTAAAATTTTTACTGGCAAAACTATAAATTTGAGTAATGTTAAGAATTTTGTACTTAAGAACTATAATTTAACTTTTTAATAATGTTTGTTTTAACTCCACCACCATCCAAAAGTTTAACCAACCGAGCAATAATTTTAGCAGCTTTAACTAATGGCAAAACAATAATTGAAAACTATTCAGAGTGCGATGATACTAATTACCTGACTAAAGCATTAAAAAAGTTAGGAGTTTCAATCATTAAAAATAAACATACTTTGATTATTAACGGAACAGGTGGAAAATTTAAGAAAAGCAATTTGACAATTTATAGTGGTAATGCTGGTACTACGTTAAGGTTTTTAACAGCACTTTCAATTTTAATTAAAGGGAAAATTACCCTTACTGGTTCAAAAAGAATGTTAAAAAGACCGATAGGTGAATTGGTTGATGCAATAAAACAACTTGGAATAGACATTAAATCGAACAATGGTTTTCCGCCTGTAAAAGTTCAAGGCGGAAAAATTAAAACTAATTCAATTGTCATTTCATCGGAAAAAAGCAGTCAATTTATTTCTGCGCTTTTATTAATTCTACCTGCAATAAATGAAAAAATAAAAATCACAGTGAAAGGAAAAATTCCATCTATACCTTATCTCAAACTAACACTAGATGTTTTAGAAAAATTTGGTGTTAAAATTCATCATATTAATTTTCGTCAATTTTATTTAGATGAAACCTTGCAGATAAAACCTACAAAAATTATTATTGAAAGTGATGCATCATCTGCAACCTATTTTTTAGGAGCTGCAGCAATTCTAAAAAAGGAAATTGAAGTAATTGGAATAAATAAAAATTCGAAACAAGCTGATGTGAAATTTATTCACGTTTTGGAGCAGATGGGATGTGAAATAAAATGGAAGGAAAATTCAATAATATTAAAAGGTAAGACTCTAAGAGGAATTGAGATAGATATGAATGATGCCCCTGATTCAGTGCCAACATTAGCGGTTGTTTCACTCTTTGCAAAAGGAAAAACCAAAATTACAAACATTGCTAACTTGAAGTTTAAAGAGTCGGATAGAATTGAAGTTTTGCGCAAAGAGTTATCTAAATTAGGAGCAGAAGTAAAAGCAGGTAATGATTTTATCGAGGTTGAACCAAAAAAAACTTATAAAATTACCAGAATAAATTCACATAATGACCATCGTATTGCTATGTCATTTGCAATGGCTTCCATTAAACTACCAGGATTACAAATTACAAATCCAAACTGTATTAAAAAATCTTTCCCAAATTTTTGGTCAGAGTTCAACAAAATGAAGTTACTCTATAAGCTATGAATATTGTTCTAATTGGTTTTCGCGGTGCAGGGAAAACAGCCCTCGCAAAAATCCTTGCAGAAAAACTAAACATTGAACTTTACACAATCGACAAAATCATCGAACAAAAAGAAAACAAAAAAATACGTGAAATAGTTGCTGAAAAAGGTTGGGACTATTTTCGTCATTTAGAATCACAAACCATTGAAGAACTCTCCGATAAAACAAATGTCATTATTGACACTGGCGGTGGTATTATAGAAAATCAATCCAATATAGACAACCTGAAAAAAAATGGTTATATAATTTACGTTCAATCAAATCTTAAGGACATAAAACAAAGAATCTTAAATGATCCAGACCGTCCGAAGCTCAACCCCACTTTTGATGCAGAAGATGATTTGAATGTCACATACAATAGAAGAGTTCCACTTTACGAAGAATTCAGTGATTTTAGAGTTAACACTTCCACAACTTCACTTGAAGAATGTGCAGAGCAAATTATCAATTTTTTAGGAATTTAATTCTCCACAAATTTTATTTGTTCAAAATAGAAGAGTTGAAAAGATGAAAACAATTATTTTAACACTTTTTACCTTGTTATTCATTTCAAACTCACTTTTATCACAAAAACTTTTTTCTCCTGAGGAATTCTTAGGATTTAGAGTTGGGGATGATTACAAAGTAGCTAA
>CAKZPH010000028.1 GCA_937138605.1 uncultured Ignavibacteriales bacterium | reverse complement strand
TTTTATTTCTTACCAGTATTAGCTCTTCTGTTGATAGGTTGCTCGGCTAGTGAAGTAACCGAGGAATATACGGAAGAGAAACAGGATGTTACTTACAAGACCGAACAACCAGCCCCTGTCACGGAAGAGAAAGTTCAGATACCTACTCAACCAAAACCAGAGTATATTCCGCAAGGTCCACCGAATCCACCTCCTCCACCAGTAAAAGTACATTTGAGCACCCCATCATCAGAAAAACCCGAAACAAAAGTTGAAGAAACACCTCCATTAGTGAGTGAAATTTATCAATACAAAGTTCAAGTCTTTGCCTTTAAGAGTAAATTAAATGCAGAAACAGAGGTGCGAAAACTTAAAAAGCGATTACCTAATCAAAACGTATTTGTTGAATATGAAAATAATTTATATAAGGTTAGACTGGGGGCTTATTCAAAGTGGGAACATGCAAAAGGAATTAAAGATGCCCTTTATAATTTAGGTTATGTAGATTCATTTATTATAACAGAAGTTAGAAAATAATGTGATAAGGTTTAATAATTTAATATTACTTTTTGCTATTTATCTAATTGGTTGCTCAAGTAAAGTTGTTGTAAGTGATATTGATCGAGTAGAGAAAGTGGATTTAAATAATATTAGTCCATTTTCTCTTTTCTATTCTCAAAAAGATTCCATTGAACTTGAATACTTCAAAAAATACGAAAAAGATGTTTTTGAAATCTCAACAATTCATAAAGCAAAAGAACTTAACAATATAAAATTCTTTGTTCAGGTAGGATTTTCTGATAATTATGATGAAATTCAATTACTAAAAAAACAAGTTCAATCATTATTCCCTACTGAACTATGCGAAATCAAATATATTCCACCTTACTACAGGATTATTATTGGACCTCTTTCAACCAAATCAAAAGCCGACGAAATTTTCAGTATATTAGAAAATAAAAAATATCCTTCTCTGAAAATTATTACTGAAAAAATTAATTAAAATTTTTAATATGAAAACTCTTCTATTCCGAGCTTCTCAAGTTTTAAGTTGTCAACCTCAGAATGGATTATTCAAACGACAAAATGAACTGAACGATTTAGGATTATTTGAAGATTTTTCCATAATAATTGAAGATGAAACTATTACTGAAATAAGTAATAAAATTTCAACAACGGATTTTAAAAGATTCGATCTAGTATTTGATTGCAAAAATAAAGTTATTATACCCGGGATAGTTGATCCTCACACTCATTTGATTTTTGCAGGTTCAAGGTCAGATGAATTTGAGATGAGGGTTAGTGGGTTAACTTATGAACAAATTGCAGCTAAAGGTGGTGGTATAATAAAAACAGTTAATGCTACACGGAATGCATCCAAAGAAGAATTAAAAATTAGCGGTCATGAGAGGTTAAAAGAAGCATTATCACTTGGAGTTACTACGATCGAGATTAAAAGTGGATATGGACTTGATTTTAATAACGAAGTAAAAATGCTGGAGGTAATAAATGAATTAAATGAAGAACAACCAATAGAAATAATCCCAACCTTTTTAGGTGCGCATACAATTCCTAATGAATACAGTCAAAATAGAGAAGCTTATGTAAAATCAATCACTGATAGTTTAATTCCCTACCTTTCTCAAAAAAAGTTAGCAAAATATTGTGATGTATTTTTAGAAAGATCAGCTTTCTCTTATGATGAAACAAAAGACATTTTAAAAACTGCTATTAAATTCGGAATGAAACCCAAACTCCATGCTGACCAATTTAATTCACTGGGCGGAGTTAGCTTAGCAGTTGAACTTGAAGTTTGTAGTATTGACCATCTTGAAGTAACTAACGATGCTGATATTAAAAAACTTTCGAAAACAGACATTGCTTGTGTCATACTGCCTGGCGTATCATACTTTATCAAAATTCCTTACTCATCTGCACGAAAAATGATTGATGAAGGTTGTATTGTGGCATTAGGCACAGATTTTAATCCGGGTTCGTGTATGTCTCAAAATGTTTTTCTTATTATGAATATAGCATCTCTATACAATCAGATGAACCTAAATGAAACAATTAATGCATTCACAATAAATTCTGCATATGCACTCGGATTATCAAAAAAAGTCGGAAGTATAGAAATTGGTAAACAAGCAGATTTAATAATTCTAAACACAAACGACTATAAGAACATAGTTTATTATTTTGGTAAAAATTTCGTACAAACAGTAATAAAAAGAGGAATAGTAGTTTATGAAAGAAATCATTGAATGTGTTCCTAACTTCAGTGAAGGAAGAAATGAAGAAACAATTCAAACTATTGCTGAAGCTATTAAAAATACTCCAGAATGTAAGTTGTTGAATGTGGAACCTGACAGGGATTATAATAGAGTTGTTGTTACTTTCGTTGGTACAAAAAAAGGCGTTCTCGATGGAGCAATTAACGCATCCATTATTGCGGCAGAAAAAATTGATATGACAACACATAAAGGAGAGCATCCTAGAATTGGTGCAATTGACGTTGTTCCTTTTGTACCAATTAGAAATGTCACAATCGAAGAATGCATTGAAATTTCCAAGGAATATGGCAAGATAATTTCAGAAAAATTAAAAATTCCTGTTTATTTGTATGAAAATTCTGCCACAAAGACTGATAGAGTAAATCTATCAAATATCCGAAAAGGCGAGTATGAGGGGTTACCTGACAAGCTGCTTGATCCTGAGTGGATTCCAGATTTTGGTGAAGCAAAATTCAATCCTAAACTAGGAGCGACTGTAACAGGCTGCAGATTTTTCTTAATAGCTTATAATGTGAATTTAAAAACTACTGATGTTAAGATAGCGGACGAGATCGCAGGAATAATTAGAGAATCAGGTAGAGCTCTAAGAGATGAAGAAGGAAAGATTATAAAGAAAGATGGAAAAACAGTAAAAATCCCGGGTAAATTTAAAGCTGTGAAAGCAATGGGAGTATCTCTTGAAAAATTTGGTATCACGCAGGTTTCAATAAATCTTGTTAATTATAAAATCACAAATATGCATCAAGTTTTTGAAGCTGTTAAAGAAGAAGCTCAAAAGTTTGGAGTCGAAACTTGGGGTAGTGAAATAGTAGGACTTGTACCACTTGTTGCAATACTTGATGCCGGTAAATTTTATTTACCTAATTCCAACACAGAAAAAGAATTAATTGATGCGGTAATACAAAATTTGGGGCTTAGTAACTTAGCTACCTTTAACCCAGATGAAAAAATTATCGAATACTTAATTGAGAGGTCTTTATGAATCTAAAAAAATCAATTGAAGAATTCATTGAAGAAGTTTCTTCATCAGCACCGACTCCAGGAGGTGGTAGTGTATCTGCCTTTTGTGCAGCGTTAGGCGTATCACTGGCCTTAATGGTTTGTAACCTTACAATTGGTAAAAAGAAATATCAAGAACACGAACAAGAAATTTTAGATATAAAACAAAAACTCGAATTGGCAAAAAATAAATTTTTTGAACTTTATGATTTAGATTCTGAAGCATTTAATAAAGTAATGGATGCAGTCAAACTTCCAAAAGAAACAGAGGAAGAGAAAATTAAACGAACTGAAGCAATTGAAGCCGCAACCATAGAAGCTTCTGAAGTTCCGATTCAAGTAATTTCTTCAATTAATGAAATAATTGATATTGTTGCACGATTAAATGATATTGGTAATCAAAATTCACTAAGCGATACTGGTGTGGCACTACAACTTCTCAAAACATCCTCAGAAGGTGCAATGTTGAATGTTATGATCAACACAAAATCATTAAATGATAAAGATAGAGCAAGAAATTTAGTTTTAACTGCTGCGGAAAAATTAGAAGCAATCGAATTGAAAACAAATTCAACACTTGAACTAATTAAAAGAAAATTGGAATTATGAAATACACAATATTCTTACTCCTCGCTTTTTATTCTATAATTATATCTCAACCCAGAGTAAAACTTGGTATTGACGTTCTGGAAGAAGAAGGATTTTCAATTTTGAAGGGAAAACGGGTTGGACTTATTACAAATGCAACAGGAGTGAACTCAAAACTTAAATCGACTATTGATATTTTATATTCAATCCCTGATGTACAGTTAGTTGCTCTATTTGGGCCTGAACACGGAGTAAGAGGTGACATTCCAGCTGGAGAGAAAATTGAATCATATATTGATGAAAGAACAGGTTTACCTGTCTTTTCGTTATATGGTAAAACTCAAAAACCTACACAAGAAATGTTAAAAGGTATTGATGTTTTAGTTTATGATATTCAAGATATAGGTGTTAGATCATACACTTATTTAAGTACGATGGGATTAGCTATGGAAGCTGCAGCTGAAAACAATATAAAATTTGTTGTCCTCGATAGACCAAATCCACTGACTGGTGAAAAATTAGAAGGCTCAATTACTCGACCTGAATTCCAATCATTTATAAGTCAATATCCTATTCCTTACATTTACGGACTTACTTGCGGCGAACTTGCAATTATGATAAATGAAGAAGGATGGTTAAAAAATAGAATAAAGTGCGATTTAACTATCAGTAAGATGAAAGGTTGGAAAAGAAATATGAAATGGGAAGATACGGGATTGCAATGGGTACCAACTTCGCCACATATACCACATTATTATTCAGCTCAATTCTATGCAGCCACTGGTATTTTGGGTGAATTAGGAGTTATCTCAGAAGGTGTAGGTTATACTCTCCCCTTTCAACTTTTAGGAGCCGAATGGATTGATGATAAAGAAATAGCTCAAAGATTAAACAATTTAAAACTACCAGGAGTTATTTTTAGATCAACTGTATTCAAACCGTTTTATGGAAAGTTTCAGGGAAGAACTTTGAAAGGTGTTCAAATTCATATAACCGATTTCACAAAATGTAATTTAACTTCCATCCAGTTTTATTTTTTGCAGGAACTTAAAAAACTTTATCCCGATAAAAATGTTTTCGAACTAGCGAGCGAAAGTAGAATTAGAATGTTCGATCTAGCCACAGGTTGGGATGTAATAAGAAAAACCTTTAGCAAAGATTTTACATATGAATCAATTAAGAAAATTTGGGAAGGTGAAGCGAATGAGTTTAGGACTAAAGCTAAGAAATATTTTCTTTATTAGCTTATTGCTCATCAAGTACTGTTTCTCTCAAATAGCGGTTCAAAATTTTATAAATCGGAGTAACTATGAAGGTAATTGGAATCTTTCATATCAAATTCCAGATTTTATTTCAGATTACTTGAGAGAAAGATTTAATTTGTTAGTACTCTCTCCGTATCTCTTAGAGAAGGAGTGGAATTATTATCAAAATCAATTTTCAAGTTTATCAGAATTTTTAGTGTCAAAGGAAATTCAATTTCTTATAAAAGGAACCATAAAAGAATTTTCAATTCAAAGATTAACTGCTGGTGAACCAAAATTCGCTCAATATGAAACATATTCAAACGATGTAAAAATAGAAATTGAAGTCTTAGATTTATTGAAAAATCAAGTAGTCCTATTTGAGACAATTCGCCAAAAGAGTTCAGAGTTGGGAGCTGGTGTGACAATTTTTGGAAGAGAATCTGAAATTAAAAGAGAATTTTACAGATTGGATCAAATTGAATTTGGTTCATTAGATTTTATGACTACATTAATTGGAAAAAATTTGTTAAAACTTTGCGAAAAATTATCTATTAAATTAGAACCTATATTTATTAACATTCAACAAGAAACAGAAAAAACTAACATTGAAGTCCATTCTACTTCTGGCACGAAATTCAAAAAAATGATTTTTTGGGGTGAAATTCTTTTTGTTGATGAAGCTACGAGAGAAGTTTTTGTAAATCTTGGTAAAAAAGAAAACATCGAAGAAGGAATGGCATTATCTGTCTATGTAGATAAAGACACCATTTATGATGCAACGACTGGTGAACTGTTAGGTATCGTGGATAAAAAAATTGGGGAAATAGAAATTATTGAAGTCAGAGGCGAAAGATTTTCATTGGGAATAATAAGAGAAGAAAGAGAAAAAATTTCTAAAGGCAATAAGGTAAAAGTCTATCAACTAATATCCAGGTAGTTTTCTTAAATCAAAATTTACATCGGTAGTTGGCCAACGTGCTCTAACCTTTATTGTATCTGGATAATAAATAAATGGTTTTATAAGAGTATTTATATTTTTTATCTTTCGGTCAGAGGTTTCGAAGTCTAATTTGAGAAAGTATGAACCAGGCCTAACATTTTTTATTTGATACTTATTCCCACCTTTTATTTCTACTTTGTATTTATCTTTTAAAGTTTGAATTTCTTTCACTTTAAGAACAAAAAAATCACTCGAACTAACATATTTAATGTCGCCACTAATATAACCATAATCGCTCTCTGAAGTAGTTTCAAAAGTGAAATAAATTAAAGTGTCCCTTTTATTACCCGCAATATCTCTTAAATTTTTGAAATCAATTTTCAACAAATATTTTTCTTTTTGCTTTAGGTTTTTGGGTTGGAGTTTGAAAGAATTTCCTGTTATACTGTACAGGTCAAAATCCATTATTCTATTAAACGTATCTGAAATTGTAATAGCTTGCATAAGAGAATTCTTATCGATGAAATCATCAAACTTCAATATTATCTCAGGTTGAAAATAATCCACTATATTACGAGAAAAATTGCAATTAATTAATTCTAAATTCAAATACATAGAGTCAGGAATATTTTCAATTTCAAGAGTTAAGTTAGTCTCATCCATCTCATTATTTGCTAAATCTCTTATTCCATTCACGATAAATTTATAAGTACCCTGATTAAGAGGATTAATGAATACTAGCGTTAGTGCATTCGTTGCTTTTTCAAAGAAAGAAATAGGCTTAAATTGAATATCTGAGTTAAGATCTGTTACGATTATTTTATCTAACTCAATCGAATCAAAACTTAATGGTTCATTAAAATTTAATCTTAAATGATGATTTGTCTCTTGTCTCACTGAAGTTAAAATAGGTTTAATGGTATCTATTTTAATCATCTCAAAATCAATGTTTTCAACAAACTTTAATGAGTCATTTAACACAACATCAGTAAAAGGAATTCCTACTTCATCATCATTTACATCGAATAAAAAATTTTTCATTTGATCTTTAATTGCAATGACGCGAAATATTCCATACGGTAAACCTGTGATAAAGTACTCACCATTAATCGAAGTTTGACTAACATAATCAGGTTTTCTTAAACTATAATTTATATGCTCCCCAACCTTATCAAGCTTGTAAAAATAAATCATCACTCCTTGTGGTTTTGGATCAAAAACTTTTCCTTTTATGCTACCATCATCAATTCTATCACTTGTTGAGAATTTTAGAGTATAACTATCTTTTAACTTATTACCACGTAAATCAGTTATATCAGTTCCCAGAGTTAAAACATACGTTGTATTAGGTCTAAGTTTTTGAAGGAAATTTATTCTAATTCTTTTTCCAGAATGTTTAATCTCAAATTCTTCATCAACAAATGGCGAAATGTAGATCGAGTTATTTAGAGAGCCTTTATTTATATATTCACTAAATAAAACTTCTACATAATTCAGTTTGTAATTTGTTGTTCCTTGTTCGGGGAATATTTGTACAATTTCAGGTGGTTCTTTATCAATTGGGCCACCTCCTGGAGGTAACTGATGCGCACAATTTGAGAAAATCAAAGCAATAAATAATAAAGAAAATTCATAAAAATGTTTTTTCATTTTCTCTTTAAACTCTGTCTATATTTTTCTACTTGGCGAAGATGCTCAGAATAAGTTCTCGAGAAAATATGCCCCTCACCTTCTGATTTCATTACAAAAAACAAATAATTGTGTTTCTCTGGATTTACCGCTGCAAGAATAGCTGCACGACTCGGGAAATTTATTGGACCTGGTGGTAATCCATAATTCAAGTAAGTATTATATGGTGATTTTATCATCAAATCCTTGTAAAGTAGTCTTCTTGGACCATCCTCAAGAAGGTAAGCAACTGTCGGATCTGCTTGAAGTTTCATTCCTATTTTAAGTCTGTTTATATACACTCCAGCGATAGTGGGCATTTCGGATTGCAAATTCGTTTCTCCTTCGATTATAGAAGCCAATGTAATAATTTGATTTTTAGTTAAATCTAGTTCCTTTTCTTTTGGTTTAATGTTATTATCATAAAAATCTTTGAACAACGTTGCCATAGTCTCAAGCACAACGGCAGGATCTTCTAGCTCATAAAATTCATAAGTATCAGCCATCAAATAACCTTCAAACGAATCGTGGTCAACTTCATACTTTTTTAATAAATCTTTATCATAAGCAACTTTCAAAAAATCATCAGCACTAAAATAAAATAAATTTTCAAGACGTTTAGCTGTTTCCTTAAGAGTTTCTCCCTCATAAACTGTTACTTTTACAATAACGCGATTTGAACCTGTCACCATCATTTTCAAATAATCATAATTCGTTTTACCATACTGAAAATTATAATATCCTGCTTTTAATTTTTTTTCCACTCCCAAAATTTTGCCTGCCATAAAAAATGAAAATTTCGAATCGATTATCTTTTTGAAGTGAAGTGAATCAATAATTTCTTTAAAGGTCATTCCTCTGTGAATCTTAACCACCACAGTAGCATCTTTATGTACTGTGTTCCCATTGAAGAACCAACTCAAACCAAGCATAAGAAAAAGAATGAATGCAGCAATAATTACTAGAATATCTTCTGTTTGAAAATAAAAGAATTCTTTTTTCTCATTCATATTAATTTGGAAAAGGATGAGTAATCTTTGCTTTAGAGTAATAATTCGTTTCAAAAGATTTTAGACCTGCAAAAGCAATCATTGCGCCATTATCAGTACAGAGTGAAGGTTCCGGAACGTGTAATTTTATATTCGTAGAAATTGAATCACAAAATTTCTTTTGAAGATATTTATTTGAAGCCACGCCACCAACTATTGCAACATGTTTGACCTTAAACTCATTAACGGCACTTAAGGTTTTCAAAAGTAACGCTTCTATTACAGCTTTTTGAAAAGATGCAGAAATATTTGCTTTATCAATTTCGCTCATTCCATCAGGAAAATTCCTTTGAATGAACCTTAAAACTGAGGTTTTAATTCCGCTGAAACTAAAATCATATTTACCCTGAATGACAGCAACTGGAAAAGAATGATAATTTTCATCACCATTTTTTGCTAATGATTCTATAGCTGCACCTGCAGGATATTTTAAACCTAATAGTTTACCAACTTTATCAAAAGCTTCTCCTGCTGCATCATCAAGAGTAGTACCAAGAAGAGTCGCTTTATAAAAACCTTCAATAAAATAAAGAGCTGTATTCCCACCTGAAACCAAAAGAGCAATATAAGGAAACTCTATTTCTTCGTTATTTAAGAATACAGAATAAATATGACCATCAATATGATTGACAGGAACAAAATGTCTATTAATTGCGAGACTTAAACCGCTACCAAAACAATAACCTACAATTAATGCACCTATTAATCCAGGACCAGCTGTCGAACAAACTAGATTAATGTCATTAAGAGTTAAATTGGCGTTCTTCAGTGCATCTTTTAAAATAAGCAAAATTTTTTGAAGATGAGCACGACTAGCTAATTCCGGTACAACACCACCAAATTGCGAGTGAATTTTTTGTGAAAAAATTTCATTCACAAGAATTTTGTTATCATCAATTATACCAACTGATGTTTCATCACAAGATGTTTCAATTCCTAAAACGATCATCCCCTTTTTGCAAAAATATTTAACAAAATTACTAAAGGTAATTTTGGATTTTCCTTCATTCGACGAATACTATATTTGTACCAATGAGTTCCATAAGGAACATACACCCGAACCATATAACCTTCACTAACTAACCTATCCCTTAAATCAACCTTAACACCCAATAACATTTGAAACTCAAACTGTTCAATAGTTTTTGAGTATTTTCTTATTAACTCTTTAGCACCTTTAATTAACTTGACATCATGAGTTGCAATGCCTACATAAATATTTTCTGAAAAAAGAAAGTCTAAAAGTTTTATAAAATTATCTCGAATCTCTTGCTTGCCTTTGTAAGCAATTTCAACTGGTTCATTATAAATTCCTTTACATAATCTTACACTGCTTCCTCTTAATTCATTCAATACCATGTTTAAATGCTCATTAGCTTTTCTCAAATATGCTTGCATTACCATTCCACAATTAGAATACTTCTTACGCAATTCCTTGAAAATTTTCAAAGTATCTAAAGTACATGTGAAATCTTCCATATCAATTTCAACATAAATATTATATTCTTTAGCTACATCCAAAATTCGCTCCATATTATGAAGACAAAGGTTGTAATCAATCTTTAAACCTATTTGAGTTAATTTAATAGATAAAGTTGAATTTAATTTTTCATTATAAATAGTTTGCAGAACTCTTATTGCCTCCTCTACTGCTGCGTTAGCTTCTTCAACATTAGTAGTGTCTTCTCCCAAAACATCTATAGTTGCCAGGATTTTTTTTGAATTCAATTCCTTAACCAGTCTAACAGCGTCCAAAAGTTGTTCTCCAGCAATATAACGCGATGCAAAAATTCTAATAAATGATTTTGGGAAAAGTTGCACCATCTTGATTATGAGAGAATTCAAAAGTTTCACGATTTACTCTCCTTACAATTTAGAATTGGTTAATGATTTGATGATATTGTAAACAAATTCGAATCTTTTAGAAAGTTCTTCAATGCTATCATTATTGTAAATCAAAAAATCTGCATTCTCTTCCGCATCATCTGGATCAATTTGAAATTGAATTCTTCTGAAAAATTCATTTGGTGTAATCCCATCTCTTTCGATAATTCTTTTCATTCGTATTGATACATCAGACTTGATAAGAATAATATAGTCAAAGATATTTTCAATATTTGCTTCAAATACTAATGCTGATTCAACAAAAACACGATTTCTTTTTTTTAATTCTTTTTGAGCGAGTCTTTTGATTTCTATAATAGTTGGAGGGTGAACTATTTTGATATGCTTAGTATAAAGTTTAGAATCATTAAAAATTTTGTCAGCAATGAGAACAGAATTAATTGAACCATCGGGATTATACGCTGAAGAGCCTAATAACTTTATAATTTGCTCTTTGATTTTTTCATTTTTTGTCATCAATTCTTTAGCAACTAAGTCCGAATTGATGACAACTTCATTATTTTGAATCAGATACTTGGAAAATAAACTCTTACCTGAACCATATCCACCAGTAATCGCAATAAGAAATTTTTTAAGTGACATTAAAAATAAAATTATTTTGCAAATGCAATTTTACGAACTTCTCTTATAACTACAACTTTTATTTGTCCTGGAAATTCCATTTCTTCTTGTATTTTTGCAGCTATTTCATGTGCAAGTCGCTCTGCACTCATGTCATCAATTTTTTCATATTCAACTACAACTCTAACTTCTCGACCAGCTTGAATTGCATACGTCTTAGCAACCCCTTCAAAGGATTTTGCAATAGACTCGAGCTTTTCTAACCTTTTAACATAACTTTCTAAGGGTTCTCTTCTCGCGCCAGGTCTAACTCCACTAATTGCATCCGCAGCTTGTACAATAGCTGCAATAGGATGCTCCAGCTCAACATCCTCATGATGTGATGCTATTGCATTAACTACAATTGGATGTTCATTATACTTTTTAGCTAATTCAGCCCCTACGAGAGCATGGGGTCCTTCAAAATCTCGATCTACGACTTTTCCAATATCATGTAGAATGCACCCGCGCTTTGCAAGAAGAGGGTCAAGACCAAGCTCTGCAGCCATTATTCCGCCTAACATCGCCACTTCTTTACTATGTTGAAGAAGGTTCTGACCATAACTGGAACGATACTTCATCCTGCCTATTAGTTTAACAAGTTCTGGATGCATCCCATGTATACCTAAATCGATTAATGCATTTTCACCATCTTGTATTATTTGTTCTTCTAATTCTTGTCTTGTTTTCTCAACAACTTCTTCAATTCTTGCAGGATGAATTCTTCCATCAGCTATTAACTTCTCCAAAGCAACTTTTGCAACCTCTCTTCTGAAAGGATCGAATGCACTTAATATCACAGCATCAGGAGTATCATCAACAATTACATCAACTCCTGTTACAGCTTCAAAAGCCCTGATGTTACGTCCTTCCTTACCAATAATTCTACCTTTTATTTCTTCGTTCTGAATTTGAATAACACTAACTGTCGATTCAACAGTGTGGTCAACGGCAGCACGTTGAATTGCTTGAACAATTATTTTCTGAGCTTCCTTTTTACTTTCAGCTTTAGCTTTATCACGAATCTCTTTTATCATATGAGCGGCTTCTGATTTAGCTTCATTTATTAAACTATCCATTAACATTTTTTTAGCTTCGTCTCTTGTAAGGCCTGCTATTTTTTCTAATTTCAAATATTGTTCTTCAAGAATTTTATCGAGTTGTTTTGATTTCTGCTCAACTTCGCTAATCCTGTCATTTAATTGTTTTTCTAATTCTGATATTTGCTTTTCCTTTTTCTCAAGAAGCTCTGCCTTTTTATCAATTGTTTCTTCACGAATCTTGAGTTGCCGTTCGTAATTCTGAAGGTTACTTTTCTTTGTATTGACTTCCTGTTCGAAGGTTTGTTTCTTTTTAAACCACTCGTCTTTTACTTCAAGCAATTTCTCACGTTTGATGTTCTTAGCTTCTCTTTCGGCATCTTCAATAATTCTTTTAGCTTCTCTTTCAGCAGCAATAATGCTTTTTTTACCAACTTGAGAATTTAACGTCCAACCAATAAAGAAAAGCGCCAAACTGAATATGACAATCAACGGTATTAAAATAATTAGTTCCATAATTCTCTCTTATTTTTTATAACTAAAAACCGCTCCAGAACTTCAAGATAGGATTGAGAACCTATCTAATTAACAGTGGATGTTAGCCTGAAAGCTTTTTACTTCCACCGAGCTAAGAGATTGTTTTTCAACAGGCTCTTAGCTTCTCACCTTTAGGCGAGTGAGGCCTGTAATACACTTTCAGAGCCTAACTACCTTTTTTCTTGGTGTTAGTCCTCAATTTTTTTCTATGAAGTCTGGAGCGGATAGATATGAAAATTACTCAGAAAAGTCTTCCAAAAGAATATTTAATTTTCTTAAACGTTCTGTTGCTTCTTTAATGATCTCAGAAGTCAAGTCACGTTCAGTAAAATATTCATCTGTAATGTTCAATAATGTCAATATCGCAATGTTTAATGGATTTTGTTCACCATACTCTTCTTTGAATGAAGTCATAAGTGAGTCGACATATTCAGCTGCCATACGAGCTCGTTCCTCATTCTCCGAAACTATTGGATATTCTCTATCAAGTATCCTGATTTTTAATTTCTTTTGCAAAGACATTTGTTATTATTGTGAATTTTCCAAAAATTTTTCTATCCGTTCCAGAGCCTCAGAGATTCTATTTTTGAGCAGTTGTCGTTCTCTATCAGAGATTACGACAGTGCTCATTGCTTTTTCTAGCTGAATTTTTATTCTTTCAATCTCTGAGTTTTTTTCAATTAAAGTTTTTTCTAATTCAGCTAGTTGACCTTTCAAATTTAGTAAATTGTTCTCTAATTCGCTTTTTTCTTTCTTTAATTCATTGCATCGAACAACAAGCTTTTCAACAAAACTTTCGAGCTTACCTAACTCTTCAAAAAAAACTGTTTTATCTTGACTTAACATCAACTAAATTTTCCTAAGTTCAATATTAAATTCTCCCTCTAAAGCTTTAATGATTTTTTCTAACCTCAAATCAACCTCTTCTGATGTTAAGGTTTTTTCATCTGATTGAAATTCAAATCTAATTGCCAGGCTCTTCTTATTTGATTTTTTAGGATCGAAATAAAGATCAAATAAAAACATATTACACAACAACATATCACTTGCTTTTCGAATTACTTGTTCAACTCTTTCATATGAAATTGAACTATCTATAAAGAAACTAATATCTCTTTCAACCTTAGGGTAATTAGATAATCTAACAAATTCAACCTTTCTTTTTGGTAAAGCCTCCATCAATCCAATATCAAGTTCACAAGCATATACATCTTTCTCGATATCAAACAGTTTTAAGTATTTATCCCCAAGATTATAAATTACACCAACTGTATTATTATTACATTCAATATTCATGCGTATAGAATAATATACATTTTCTGAAACATAATAAGAAGTGAATGATACTTTGTCAAGAGATAATTTCTCAAACAGTGCCTCAACTAAACCTTTTAGATAAAAAATATTAGATTGTTTCTCAAGGGTTTTCCAATTTTTTCTTTCAATACTACCAGTTATACAAATTCCTAATTTTTTCAATTCAATAACATCATTTAAATTTTGTGGCTGATCATTTTTACCAATCATAATATGGCCTATTTCATAAAGCATCAAGTCCTCTTCAAAAAATCTAAAGTTATGCGAAATTGTTTTTAATAAACCTGGTATTAAACTTGTCCTTAAATGAGATAAATCTGAACTTATTGGATTTAGCAACTTCACCGGTTTAAAACCATCAAAACTACTTTCTTTTTCACTTAATAGTGTATTGTTGATCACTTCATATAAACCGTAACCAGAAAGAATTTCTCTAATTTTATCATCTAAATCTTTTGAAAACCTATCTGGTAAAATTTCAAAATTCAATCTTAAATTATCTGAAATGTTTTCATAACCATATATTCGAGAAACTTCTTCAATTAAATCAATTTCTCGTTCAATATCAGGACGGAATGAAGGAATAGTACAAGTTAGAACATCACCATTAGTTCTTTGAACTGACATTCCAAGTCTTTGCAAAATATCAACTACTTGATCACGATTTAATTCAATACCTAAAACTTGATTTGTTCTTGAAATTCTTAACTCAACTTCAGGTTCTTTAATTTTAATGGGATTCTCATCGATGTAACCTTTTACTATTTCACCACCCGCAAGTTCTGCTATTAATTGAGCTGCTCTATTAGCTGCAATTAAAGTATTTTTATAATCAACTCCCCTTTCAAATCTATAGGATGATTCTGTAATAAGTCCTAGTTTTTTGCTTGTTTTTCGTATACTTTTAGGATTAAAAAAGGCACTTTCAATGATTACATCTTTCGTATTATCATTTATTTCAGAATTAGCACCGCCCATTACACCAGCAATAGCAATTTTTTTCACAGCATCACAAATCATTAACATCGATGAGTCTAATGTTCTTTCTTTACCATCCAGTGTAATAAATTTTTCTCCATCTTCTGCATTTTTAACCATTATTTTTCCACCTTCGATTAATCTAGCATCAAAGGTATGAAGTGGTTGACCAAATTCTAGCATTACAAAATTCGATATGTCAACTATATTGTTAATCGGTCTTAAACCTACATTGGATAAATAATTTTTTAGCCATTGAGGGGATTCTTTAACTTTTATATTTCTAACCATCCTTGCACAATAACGTGGACAATCTTTTTCATTTATTATTTCAACTTTTAAATAATCATCGATAAGTTCATCACTTTCAACCAAATCTATCTTAGGCAAAACAAACTTTTTACCTGTAATAGCAGAAAGTTCTCTAGCAATACCGATATGACTTAACGCATCTGGTCTATTGGGCGTGATTCCAATCTCAAGGATGTAATCATGCAAGCCCAAATATTCGATTATTGGTGTCCCAGGAATTGCATCGTTATCTAAAACGAGAATTCCTGTATGATCTTCACCCAGACCAAGTTCCATTTCACTACAAATCATTCCATTTGATTCAACACCACGAATTTTAGCTTTTTTCACTTTTTCATTCGTGCTTGGAATTATAACGCCAATTGGAGAAAATACAATTTTTTGACCTACTTCAACATTCGGAGCACCACAAACCACTTGATGAGTCTTTTTACCATCCAAAACTTCACATACACTCAGCCTATCCGCATTTGGATGTTTTGACTTTGAAACGACTTCACCAACAACAAATCCTTCAAGTAACTTTCCCACCTCTTCAATCGATTCTACTTCCAAACCACTGTTTGTAAGCATTCTTTTTATATCTTGTACTGTATAACTAGAAATATCTATATAATTCTTCAACCAGTTAAGCGATATTTTCATAAGCTTACAAATTGTTTTAGGAATCTAATATCGTTTTCGTAGAAAATTCTTATATCATCTATGCCATATTTTAACATGGCTATTCTCTCAATTCCCATCCCAAAAGCATAACCAGTGTAAAGTTCTGGATCGTAATTAACAAATCTAAATACATTCGGGTCAACCATTCCACATCCAAGAATTTCTAACCAGCCAGAATATTTACACAAACGACATCCCTTTCCTTTACACAAAACACAGCAAACATCCATTTCTGCACTCGGTTCAGTAAATGGGAAAAAGCTCGGCCTGAACCTTATTGCTATATCTTTTCCGTAAAAAATTTTTGCAAAGGTCGATAGCGTCCCTTTTAATTCAGCAAATGTTACATTGTAATCAACAAACAATCCTTCAACTTGATGAAATATACAATGGCTTCTTGCCGATACTGCTTCGTTCCTAAAAACTCGACCTGGTGCAATGATTCGAACTGGTGGAGTATGACTTTCCATATATCTAATCTGGACAGGTGAGGTGTGAGTTCGCAAGAGTAAATCTTTTGAAATGAAAAATGTATCCTGCATATCTCGCGCAGGGTGATCGTCAGGAAAATTCAATGCAGTAAAATTATAATAATCGCTTTCGACCTCAGGACCTTCAGCAATAACAAACCCAAAAGATTTAAAGATATCCTTAATTTCATTTAAGGTTTGTGTTATGATATGCTTTGCCCCTAATCTAGGTTTTAATCCCGGTAAAGTAAGATCTTCTACAACTTCTTTTGTTTTAACTTTTGGGTATTTTTTCTGGAGAAGCTTTAACTGATCCTCTAAGTTTTTTTTAAGAAGGTTTAGTTCCTTTCCAATTAAAGCTTTTTGCTCCTTACTTACCTCTTTGAATTGTTCAAATAAATTAGAAACAATACCTTTCCTTCCTAAAAATTTAATTCTGAAATCCTCAACCTTCTCAAATGAATCAACTTTATTAAATTCAGCTTTCGCTTCTTCAGCTATTTTTTTTATTAATTCTAAGTCTATCATAACCTTTTAGCTTTTAAAATAAGTAAGGGTTGATTAATCAGAACCTACTTGATGATTTGTGATTAATTAAAATTCCAAATCGATGAAAAAGTCAAATAATTCTTTTGGAATTTCGACTATATAATTCTTCGAGGAGATAAGAAACAAGTTCAATGTTAAAAATGAAATTTTATAAGGTCCTGAGTTTAACCAACCCACTTTCATTTTCAGTTCAACGCAAATTTCACTATTTGAGCGAACGCATCAGGATTTTCGTACGCTATACTAGCAAGAAGTTTTCTGTCTATTTCAACTTGCTTTTGTTTCAAGGCATTAACGAGTTTAGAGTAAGTAGTACCATTTGCTCTTGCTGCAGCATTAATTCGTGTAATCCACAATGATCTAAAACGACGTTTCTTCAACTTTCTTCCTACATATGCATGCAATAAAGCTTTTTCAACGGAGTTTTTAGCTATTGTATAAACTTTACTTCTTCTTCCCCAATAGCCTTTAGCTCGCTCTAAAATTTTCTTTCTTCTACGATGTGATGCTACTTTATTTTTTGATCTTGGCATAATTACTTACCTCTTCATTTATTGTAACAACATCTGTTTGACACGTTTCTGATCTGCCTTCGAAACGAGTGTTGCTTTTCTTAAATTTCTTTTTCGTTTACTTGATTTCTTTGTTAAAATATGACTATGATATGCTTTTGCTCTCTTATACTTTCCTGTAGCAGTTTTTAGGAAAGATTTCTTAGCACTACGGTTCGATTTCATTTTTGGCATCGAATTAACCCTCAATTATTTCTTCTTAATCTTGCTTTTATCAGTAATTAAAATAGTTGTCATTGAGCGTCCTTCAAATTTTGGCGGACTTTCAACTTTTGCTACATCTTCTAATTTTACTATGAGCCTATTTAATAATTCTTCACCTTTCTCTGGATAAATCAACTCTCTTCCTTTATAGATCACTGTTGCCTTGACCTTATAGCCATCAAGTAAAAATTGTTTGCAATGCCTTGCTTTGAATTCAAAATCATGTTCATCCGTATTTGGATGAAAGCGGATTTCCTTAACCTCTACAACAGCTTGCTTTTTCCTTTGCGTTTTCTCTTTTTTCTGTTGCTCATATCTGTACTTACCATAATCAACAATCTTACAAACAGGCGGCTCAGCATTTGGTACAATTTCAACTAAATCCAAACCTTTTAATTCTGCAATCTTTAAAGCCTCTCGGGGTGACATTATTCCCAGTTGTTTACCATCAGTGTCAATCACGCGAACCTTTGAAACTCGAATCTGTTCATTTATTCGAAGTTCTCTGAAAGAATCTTTTGAGCTTATAACTAATCTCCTATTTAGTTATGTAATCGTTTATTTTTTATCTCATCCTGAATTAGACTAAGGAATTCACTTAAGCGAAACTGACCCAGATCACCTTTTTTATGTTTACGTACGCTCACATTGTCACTCTGCATTTCTTTCTCACCAACTATCAGCATATAAGGCACTTTTTGCAATTCCCATTCTCTAATTTTGTAACCTACTTTTTCATTTCGTTTATCTAGTTCAACTCTAATATTATTGTCAAAAAACAAGTTATAAATTTTTTGAGCATATTCATAATAGTTTTCACCTATAGGAAGAACTACACACTGAATTGGTGCAAGCCAAGTAGGAAAATAACCAGCGAAATGCTCAGTAAGAATTCCAATAAATCTTTCAAAACTACCAAATATTGCACGATGAATCATTATTGGACGACAACGCTGATCATTTTCATCAATGTATTCTAATTCAAATCTTTCAGGCATCTGAAAATCTAACTGAATAGTGGCTGTTTGCCAACTTCTACCAATTGCATCTTTAATTTGAACATCTATTTTTGGACCATAAAATGCACCCTCACCTATTTTAATTTTGTATTCAATTCCATTTGCATCTAAAGCATTCTTTAATGCCTCTTCGGCTTTATTCCATAATTCGATATCGCCCATCGCTTTTTCAGGACGAGTTGAAAGATTATACGTAGGTGTGAATCCAAAAAGTGTATAAAATTCACTTACTAATTTTAACAATTCTTGTATTTCGACTAAAATTTGGTCAGGTCTAACAAAAAGATGGGCATCATCCATAGTTATTTGCCTAACTCTAAGCATTCCACCTAACGCACCCGAAATTTCATTTCGGTGAAGTCTTCCGATTTCAGAAAACCTGAGCGGTAAATCACGATAACTTCGTAACTTTGTTTTATAAACAATAGTGCTCTCGGGACAATTCATTGGCTTCAAGCTATAAATTTCATTATCCACCTCTAATGTGAACATATTCTCTTTATAATGTTCCCAATGACCTGACTTTTCCCATAAATCCTTCTTCACCAAAATTGGTGTAGAAATTTCTTCATATCCTTTTTTATCTAAAGTTTCTCTCAGGAACTTTTCCAATTCTCTAAATATTATCATTCCTTTAGGAAGCCAGAATGGTGCTGAAGGTGCAATTTCATGGAAAAAAAATAGTTCTAATTCTTTACCAAGTTTGCGGTGATCTCTTTTCTTTGCTTCTTCAAGTTGATTTAGATATTCATCCAATAGACTTTTCTTAGGGAAAGATATTCCATAAACTCTTTGCAAAGGTTTATTGTTTGGAACCCCTTTCCAGTGAGCCACAGTAACTGAAAGTAACTTAAAATATTTTATTTTACCTGCGTGTGGTAAATGTGGCCCGCGGCAAAGATCAACAAAATCTCCTTCCTCATAAAGGCTTACTTTTTCCTGCCGATTTTCTATATCTCGTAAAAGTTCAAGTTTTAAATCATCCCCTTTTTGTTTGAAGAATTCAATTGCTTCATCAAGGGTACATTCCTTTCTAACAAAGGGTCTTGATTCTTTTGCTAACTCTGCCATTTTATTTTCAATTGCTATCAAATCCTCTGCAGTTATTTTGTGATCAACATCAACATCGTAATAAAAACCATTTTCAATAGCAGGACCAACTCCAAATTTTGCGCCAGGAAAAAGTTTCTCTATCGCGTGAGCCATTAGATGTGACGAGGAGTGCCAATAAACTTCCTTACCCTCATCATCTTCAAAGGTGAGTAATTTAATTTCAGAGTCTTCAAAAAGCAATGTATTTAAATCTTTAACAGAACCGTTAATTTTAATTGCTAAAGCTTCTGTAACCAGTTTATTACTAATCGATTGTGCTATTTCTGAACCAGAAATTCCCGCTGGAAATTCTCTAATTTGGCCATCAGGAAATTTAATTCGGATAAAATTATTCATTTTTAATTAAAAAATTTTTGTAAAACATTGCAAAATTAGGAAAATAAAGGTAGGTATTCAAGAATTCAGCTTAAAAGCCAAAAGTGGGCTCGACAAGATTCGAACTTGTGACCTCTTCCATGTCAAGGAAGCGCGCTAACCAACTGCGCCACGAGCCCAAATTGTACCGAGGGCCGGACTCGAACCGGCACGGCCCCGAGGGGCCACAGGATTTTAAGTCCTGTGCGTCTACCAGTTCCGCCACCCCGGCAACAAATATTTCAAAGAATTTTCATCACAAATTTATATCAATTAAAGTTCTTTATCAAATCTTGTAAATATTTTACAAGTTTTTGTAAAGATTAGCTAATTCAATAGCACTAAGAGCAGCATCAAAACCTTTATTACCAGCTTTTGTACCAGCTCTTTCAATTGCTTGTTCAATTGTGTCAGTTGTTAATACACCAAAAATAACTGGAATATTTGTTTCGAGCGAAACTTGTGCAACACCTTTAGAAACTTCTGATGCAATAAAATCAAAGTGAGGTGTATCGCCACGAATAACACATCCCAGACAAATTATAGCATCAAATTTATTTAAAGATGCTATCTTTTTTGCAACTGCAGGTATTTCATAAGACCCAGGAACCCAAAATACTGATATGGAATTTTCATCAACGTTGTGACGCGTTAGACAATCTAATGCACCATTGAGTAATTTTTCAGTTATGAAGTTGTTAAATCTTGAAACTACTATTCCAACTTTAAGACCTTTCCCGTCAAAGTTTCCATTTTGGATTTTTACCATATTATTACTCCTAAATTTTTAATAAATGGCCTAATTTCTTTGCTTTTGTTTTCAGATATTTTTCATTGTCTATTGAGGGCGGAATTTCTATAGGTACTCTTTTTGTGACCTTCAATCCATAGCCACTTAAACCAACAATTTTTTTTGGATTGTTAGTTAACAAATGGATAGTGGACAGGCCAAGTTCAGAAAGAATTTGTGCGCCTATTCCATAATCACGTAAATCAGGTGGGTAGCCAAGTTTAAGATTAGCCTCAACAGTATCTAAACCTTTTTCCTGTAATTTGTATGCGTGAATTTTGCTTTTGAGACCAATTCCCCTACCTTCCTGATGCATATAAAGTAAGACTCCCCTACCGGTTTCTGAAATAATTTTTAGACTCTTCTCAAGTTGTTCACCACAATCGCATCTTAAAGAATGGAAAATATCTCCTGTTGTACATGATGAGTGAACACGAACTAAAACATTCTTTTTACCAGCAACATCTCCTTTCACTAAAGCAATATGATGTTCACCGGTCACTGTATCTTCAAACAATGATAAATCAAAATTACCAAATCTAGTTGGTAAATCAACAGTAAAAAGTTTCCTTACCAATATTTCATGTTTTCTGCGGTATTCAATCAAGTCAGCTATAGTTATAATTTTTAGTTTAAATTTTTTTGCAATTTTTATAAGTTGTTGAAGACGCGCCATCGTTCCGTCTTCATTCATTATCTCGCAAATAACCCCTGCAGGATAATGTCCAGCAAGTTTTGC
>CAKZPH010000027.1 GCA_937138605.1 uncultured Ignavibacteriales bacterium | reverse complement strand
GGCATAATTGGGGCGGAACCCAGGAGTCCACCATACTCAACTATATCACCTACTTTTTTTCCATAAACTGGAATGATTCTAACCGCTGTCGTTTTGTCATTAATAGTTCCGATTGCACATTCGTCGGCAATAATGCCTGCTATAGTTTCAGCTGACGTATCTCCAGGAACTGCAATCATATCAAGACCAACAGAACAAACACACGTCATCGCTTCCAGCTTTTCAATAGATAAATGTCCTTTTTGAACTGCTCTGATCATTCCCGCATCCTCAGAAACGGGAATAAATGCACCACTCAAACCGCCAACATAAGAACTAGCCATAAGTCCACCTTTTTTTACAGAATCGTTTAGTAAAGCCAGCGCTGCTGTTGTACCAGGTGCTCCAACAGATTCAAGTCCAATTACTTCAAGAATCTCTGCAACTGAATCTCCTTCAGTAGGAGTTGGAGCAAGTGAAATATCAACTATCCCAAAATCAACTCCCAACATTTCAGCAACCTTTCTTCCAATTAATTCACCTGCTCGAGTAATTTTGAAAGCAGTTTTCTTTATGACTTCAGCAAGTTGCCCTAAATCCACACTTCCTGCTTCACGAATTGCTTGAAGAACCACTCCAGGTCCACTTATTCCAACATTAATTGATGCTTCGGCTTCGGATACCCCATGAAATGCACCGGCAACAAATGGATTATCTTCAGGAACATTACAAAAAACTACAAGCTTCGCACATCCAATAGAACCTTCCTTCTCCGTTAATCTAGCAAGCTCTTTTATTTTGTGACTCATTAAATAAATTGCATCCATGTTAATGCCGGCCTTAGTAGTTGCTACATTAACAGACGAGCAAACTCTTTTTGTTGACGCAATACCTTCAGGAATGGCTTCAATTAACTCGCGTTCGCCATTTGTAATTCCCTTTTGGACTAATGCTCCAAATCCACCAATGAAATCAACACCGACTGCCTCAGCTGACTTATCTAGTGTTTCGGCAATTTTTATAAAATCATCTTTTTTTAGATTATCAAATGGAATTGAAACAGGTGTAACAGCAATTCGCTTATTTGCAATAGCAATTCCAAAGCGCTGTTCTATCTCATCTGCAATTCTTACATGATCTTTAGCTACGCGAGTGATTTTATCGTAGATTTTTTGAGTTATAACTTTTACATCCCTGTCAACACAATCACGTAAATTAATTCCTAACGTGACGGTTCTAATATCAAAATGCTCAACCTGAGTCATTCGTATAGTTTCAAGGATCTCTTCAAATTCAAATGGCATAAGTCTAATTCCACTTTATTCTTGATTTAATTAATTAAAATAATTCTGAGCAAAACACTGAAAACTTTAACATGAATTTTTTTAGGAACAGTTTATGAAAAACTAGATTCTGTGCATACTTCTAAAAACATCTTCGTGCTGAATCATAATTTTTATGTTCATTTCTTCAGCAGCTTTTGCAAGTAAATCATGCAACTCTTTAAAGGAAAGTTTAGATGCCGATATATCAACAATCATTATCATTGTAAAAAACTCTTGCAAAATCTTTTGAGTAATATCTTGAATATCACAATTGTTTTCTGCTAATATTGTAGATATTTTACTCACAACCCCCGGTCTATTAATTCCATAAGAAGTAATTATTACTCTACCACTATCCATTGAATTTTGATTGACTCTAGGTGATTCAATTGCCTGCTCAATCCTTCTATAAACTTCTTCTCTTAATTTTTCTGGAGAGATATTATCCCCAAATTCGCTCAGAACTTGAATAGTAATTTCACGAATCTTTGATTCTGATAAACTCAAATCTCTACCTCAATTTTTACCAAGTTCATTTTATTTCAAGATATGACGAGCAATAACCAACCTTTGTATTTCGGATGTTCCTTCATAAATTTCAGTAATTTTAGCATCTCTTAGAAATCGCTCAACAAGATATTCGCGAACATACCCATAACCACCATGAATTTGAATCGCTTCATCAGCACATTCCATAGCTGTACGCGAGGCAAAAAGTTTAGCCATAGATGCAGCAAGTGCATAATCTTTATGTTGATCTTTTAACGAAGCGGCTTGAAGAGTGAGTAATCTGGCTGCTTCAATTTTAGTAGCCATATCGGCAAGTTTAAACTGTATTGCTTGAAGTTCTGCAATAGGTTTTCCAAAAGCTTTTCTCTCATTAGAATATTTCACTGCAGCTTCAAAAGATGCTTGGGCAATTCCTACAGCCTGAGCTGCTATCCCAATCCTTCCACCATTTAAGGTATTCATCGCGAAGTTAAAACCTTTGCCTTCTTCCCAAATCAAATTTTCCTTTGGAATCCGACAATTTGAAAAACTTATTGAGCAAGTATCTGAACTTCTTATACCTAACTTATCTTCTTTTTTTCCTATTTCAAATCCTGTTGTGCCTTTTTCTACAATAAATGCACTAATACCCTTATGACGTAATTCACGATTTGTTTGGGCCATTACAAGATAGACATCGGCAGTAGTACCATTTGTGATCCAATTTTTAGTGCCATTTAAAATCCAATAATCCCCATCTTTTTCAGCTGTTGTATGTTGATTTGTTGCATCGCTACCTGCTTCTGGTTCAGACAAAGCAAAAGCGCCAAGCATCTTACCTTGAGCTAGTGGTCGTAAATATTTTTCCTTTTGTTCGTTTGTTCCATATTCTTCTAATCCCCAGCATACCAGACTATTGTTAACGGACATAATTACACCAACACTTGCATCTACTTTAGAAATCTCTTCCAAGGCCAGGACATAACTTATTGTATCAAGACCCGATCCTCCCCATTCAGGCGAAACCATCATGCCTAAAAATCCTAACTCACCGAGCTTCTTGACTATTTCATAGGGAAACTCTCCTTTTATATCTCGTTCAATTGAAGATGGAGCTATTTCCGCTTCTGCAAATTCTTTTGCTGTTTGTTTGATCATAAGATGTTCTTCAGTGAAAAAGAAATTCATTTGCCCTCCAAGGTTTTATCTGAGTTTAGATCTGATGTAGGTTTGATAAGATTGTCGATAAAGGTCTGAATCGGTGGATTTATAAGTTTTAATCGGAATTCCAAGATTTCTAAGTCTTTGTTCGGCTACATTGATCCTATCAATTGGATCCGGGTGAGTTGAGAGGAATGTTCTGATTTGTGAAGGTTTGGAATCTATTAATTTATCATCTCGTAACTTTTCAAAAAAGAATTTCACTCCGCCAGGATAGAATTTGGTTGAAAGTAAATATTTGATAGCATAATCATCAGCTTCATCCTCAAAAGCTCGACTATTGGCAAGAAATGTTAGTCCTGTTAAAAGATTTCCGGCAATTTGTGCAAGGTCACTTGGATTTTCACCAAGAACAAGACTTACTAAGAATGAAAGTCCATAATAATTTGTTAAGTTTTGAGTAGCATGTCTTCTTTCAGAATGGGCTATTTCATGAGCGAGAACACCGGCTAGTGCAGCTTCGCTATCGAGATATTTCAAAATTCCAGTATATACGTAAATGAATCCACCTGGAGTAGCAAAAGCATTTAATGTGCTATCATCATGCAAAATTTCCAGTTGATATTTGTAAACGTTTCGTTTCCTTATTTCGGGTGAATTTAGTATTGGATAAAACATATTATTAATAATGTATTCTTTAACAGATGGATCGCCACTGTAAATAGGATATTCTTTTGGATTTTTTCTTATTTCCTGGTCAAGTTGCATACCAAGTTTTACTTCATCTTCATCGGAAAAAATATTTAAACCCCACTTAGCACATCCACCAATAGTCAAAATAATTAAAGAAAAAATTACAAGTTGCTTCATTTGATTCATCTTATCCTCCATTGTATTTATAATTTCTTTGTCTTAGCAAAAATATAAAAATTGGAGCTCCAATTATAGCCGTAATGATTCCAATTGGCAATTCCATAGGTGAAAAAGCAGTTCGTGAAACCAGGTCTGCTAAAACCATAAAAATTCCGCCAACGAAAACGGAAAGTGGAATAACAAAACGATTGTCAAATCCGAAAATTAATCTACAGATATGTGGAACAACAAGCCCAACAAATCCAATAATCCCCACAAAAGCAACAATTACTCCGATAATGAAACTTCCAAGAACAAAACTAAGATTTTTCAGAAATTGTATATTCACTCCGTATTGTTTCGCATTTTCTTCACTTATTGAAATCAAATTATACTGGTGAGATAAGTAAATAAAAATTAAAGAGGTAATAAAAAAAACTGTGAACATAAAAATTGATTTATTCATAGTTACCATAGATAAACTTCCCATTAACCAAAATAATGCAATTCTAAAACTTTGATCGACAAAAGTAATTATTAGTAATATCAAAGCAGAAGCAAAAGCATTTACCATTACGCCAATCAAAAGAATTGAAGTTGGGTCAATTTCACCAAATCGCCTACCAAATAAATAAACAATTATAAATGCTATAAAACTTCCTGTAAAAGAAAAGGCAGAAATAGAAAAAGTTGCAACTCCAATGGAAATTGCAAAAACAGCCCCAAGTGCTCCACCACTTGAGATGCCAAGTATATAAGGCTCGGCCAATGGATTTTTTAATAAAGCCTGAAATACTGTACCAACTAACGATAAACTTGCTCCAACTGTAATTGCCGTTAAAGTTCTTGGTAATCTCAATTCAAGTAAGATTGTTCTTTCAATTTCATTACCCTCGCTACTAAATAAAATTGAAAAAACCTTAGTTACTGAAAAAATATACTCACCACGGCTTAGACTAAAAATCGAAACAATCAAAAGAATTGTTAAAAGAAAAATAGTATAACCAACAAGCTTTACTAATAATGGATAATTTCGGGGAAAATTTTTTACTGACGTTACCAGATTCATACTGTAACCTTAAAACTCAACTTTTCTTTTTTGAGAGTTTTTGCAAGAATAGTGATTAAATCGCCAACACCATAACCAAGAACTGAGGAAATAAATACGAGGGCTTCAGGTTTTGCTTTGATTCTAAGAGTTTTTATTTTATGGGCAACACTGGATTTGAAAGTTTCTTTCTCATCATCAGGAATCAAATCCATTTTGGAAATTGCGAGTATTTTCGTTTTATTAATTAAAGTTTTACTATAATATTTAAGTTCTTTGATAAGTATTTTGTATTCATCAACGATATTGTTTGCATCAGCGCTAATTAAAAATAATAATATTCTTGTTCGCTCTATATGCCGTAGAAATTTTAATCCTAAACCTTTTCCTTGAGAGGCACCTTCAATAATTCCCGGAATATCTGCTACAATAAAACTTTCAAAATCTTTATATTTAACAAGACCTAAAACTGGCTCAAGTGTGGTAAAAGGATAATCGGCAATCTTAGGTTTTGCTTTGGAAATAACTGATATCAAAGTTGATTTACCTGCATTGGGAAATCCAACAATACCTACGTCAGCAATTAGCTTTAACTCAAGAATAATTTTTTTTTCTTCGCCTGTTTGACCCGTTTCAGCTATTCTTGGTGCTTGATTTGTAGGTGATTTGAAATGTGTATTTCCTCTTCCTCCTTTTCCACCTCTTGCAACAATAAATTCCTGATAAGATTCAGTAAAATCAAAAAGAATTACTCCAGTCTCTTTATCTTTTACAACAGTACCTACAGGAACACGAAGAACAATATTCCTGCCATTTTTGCCAGTTTTCATAGCATCCATACCATGTTCACCATTTTCAGCTATATATTTTCTACGATAGCGAAAATCAAGGAGTGTCGAAATATTAGGATCGGAAAGTAAAATCACATCACCACCTTTTCCACCATCTCCGCCATCGGGCCCGCCCTTGGGAACGTATTTTTCTCTTCTAAAACTTACGGCTCCTCGTCCACCGTTTCCAGCTTTTACGTAAATTTCTACGTAGTCAATATACATAACTTTTATCTAATGTTATCATATAAAAATTCGGTAAACTTAATTGCCCATTTAGAAAAAGGCTGGATATTTCTTTTATCGAATAGGTCTGTGAGGAGGATTGATGCTTCGTCCCAGTTGCTAACTTTGTTTAGTTTATTTATGAAATCATAAAACAAAAATTCGTTACCATCAAATATTTTATAAATAATCTTTTTCTTCAAGCGCCTTGACATTAAACCGTCAAGATTTCTATCATATTTTTTTTGAATCGGAGCTTCGGGGGTGATTAATTTTTGATAAAGTGATTTTTCTTTCGGGTCATCTGTTTTTATTGAATCGCTTTTTTCCTCGACTTGACCAAGCTCTGACATAACGGTTTCACTAACTTTTTCCGAATTTTCTGATTCTGTTATTTCTTCTTGATTTTGTAAAACAGATTCAATTCTACTATCAATTAATTGTTCTTCTTTTTTTTCAGTTTCAACTAAATCAATTTCTTTGGCTTCAGCTTGAATATCAAGCGTTTCTACTTTCTTTTCTTCATATAATTTTGGTTGGAATAAAATTTTTAAATATTCAAGAACACTTGTGTTGGATTGTATGAATAAGTTTCTCCTCTCTTCAAGAAATTCTACAGCGTTTTTGTGACTTTTATCATTTAAATAAATAATAAATGCTTCGTATTCAGCTCTATCAGTGATTACAAGTTCTAGTTCAATCAAATATTCTTTAAAACTCTTAAAAAGCTCATAATGATCAAGTAATGTAAAATTGTTTGTGTATTCCTTATCTATTTTTTTTAACAACTCGTAAAATTCTTGTCTCTCCAGAGTACTAATCTTTTTCCTTTTCACAAGTTCTTTAAGAATTGTAGTCAGGTAATTGTAATCGGTGATAAATTCAAGCTTTTTTAATAAAGTATTAGAATCTATTTCTGAATCATACTTGAAAACAAAATTTGTTAGAACTTCACAGGGCTTTAAAAGATAATCAAGGGTTAAATCTAAAGCGTCTTTAAGTAATACAGATAATTCCTGATAGGTAAAAGGTTTAAAAAGTTTAAGCATTACACATAATTGATCAAAAAATGGCTTTACATCTGGATGGTCATAATTAAATCTAGAAAAATTTTTAAGTTCAATTGTTTCTTTTTCTAGTTGTAAATCTAAAATACAGCCCAAATAATTCTTCAACTGTATAGGTAGATTTAATAAGTTTAATTCCTTAAAAGTAATTGAATCTGACTTACTGAAAATCGATTTACAAATTTTGTTGATAATAACTTGTTTTTCTCTATCAAACATAGCTCAATTTAAAAATTTTTTCGTTAAAAGAAGGCAAATTCATCAGAATTTAAATTGCAATAAAATTCACCTTGAACTGTAAGAATAAAATTGATGCCATTTACAAGATAAAATATACTACCTCTCATTTAATAAGAACAAAAAATGGTCTCACATTTGAAATTTGAGACCATTCTTAGATAATTTTTTATTCTTTAACCTTTACTCTTTTATTTCAGATAAAAATTTTGCCCGATAAAATTCTCTGTTCAATCGTGCAATATTTGTGATTTTAATTTCCTTGGGACATTCAGCTTCACAGGCAGCAATGTTTGAGCAGTTTCCAAAACCTAATTCGTCCATTTTAGCAACCATTTTTTGAACACGAATTTCTCTTTCAGGTTCTCCTTGTGGCAATAAAGAAAGGTGAGAAACTTTTGCAGCAACAAATAACATGGCAGATGCATTCGGACAAGCCGCCACGCACGCGCCACAACCGATACAAGCTGCCGCATCCATAGCAAGATCTGCTTTTTCTTTTGGAATAAGAATCGTATTAGCGTCTGGTGCACTACCTGTATTTACCGAAATAAAACCACCAGCTTGTATGATTTTATCAAAAGCTGATCTATCAACTATAAGATCCTTAATAATTGGAAAAGCTTTTGCACGAAATGGTTCAACATAAATTACATCACCATCTTTGAAATGCCTCATGTGTAATTGACAGGTCGTAATACCTTGTAACGGTCCATGGGGCCTACCATTTATCACCATTCCACAAGTGCCACAAATTCCCTCTCTACAATCATGCTCATAAGCAATTGGTTCTTCACCTTTCGATTCAAGTTCTTCATTTAATATATCAAACATTTCAAGAAATGAAATATCTGGAGAAACATTCTTCACTTCGTATGTCACGAATTTGCCTTTTGCTTCGGGACTTGCCTGGCGCCAAATTTTTAGAGTCAAATTTAATCTTTCTTTTACCATTATTTATAGCTCCTTACTGTAGGTTTTACATATTCAAATACAAGTGGTTCTTTATATAATTCCCAATTACTCAAATCCTCAAACTCCCAGGCAGCAACGTAACAAAAGTTTTCATCATCACGCTTGGCTTCTCCATCTTCGTATTGATACTCTTCCCTGAAATGTCCACCACAGGATTCATTTCTATGAAGAGCATCAATAGCCATAAGCTCACCTAATTCAAGAAAATCAGCAACCCGTCCAGCTCTCTCTAATGTTTGATTCAAATCCATATCATTTCCTGGTATTTTTACATTTCGCCAAAATTCCTCCCTCAAATCTCTTATCATTTGAATCGCTTTTTGTAATCCTTCCTCATTTCTTGACATTCCAACATATTCCCACATAATCTTTCCAAGTTCACGATGTATATCATCCACAGTCCTTTTCCCGTTTATTGACATTAGCCTTTTAATTTGATCACTTAGAGACTTCTCTTCTTTTTCGAATTCCTCATGATTCGTTTTGACTGTAACAAATTTGTTTGATGCAAAGTAATCACCAATAGTATTTGGTAAGATAAAGTACCCATCGGCTAAACCTTGCATTAGTGCACTTGCACCAAGTCGATTTGCACCGTGATCCGAAAAATTAGCCTCACCTATCACATAAAGTCCAGGTATCGTAGACATCAAGTTATAATCAACCCAAAGTCCTCCCATCGTGTAATGTGGAGCTGGATAAATTTTCATTGGAACTTCATAAGGATTTTCACCCGTAATCATTTCATACATTTGAAAGAGATTACCATATCTTTCTTCAATAACTTGTTTACCAAGTCTCTTAATTGCATCTGAAAAGTCAAGATAAACAGCTTGTCCAGTTTCACCAACCCCATAACCTTCATCACACATTCTCTTCGCTGCCCTTGATGCAATATCTCGTGGGGATAAATTTCCGTAAGATGGATACATTCTCTCCAAATAATAATCCCGTTCTTCTTCAGAAATTTCTCTCGGATCTCTTTTATCTCCTTTGTTTTTAGGGACCCAAACTCTACCATCATTCCTTAAACTTTCACTCATCAAAGTTAATTTTGATTGCTGCTCACTATGTAGTGGAAGACTCGTGGGATGAATTTGGGTAAAACATGGATTTGCAAAAAACGCTCCCTTTTTATGTGCTCGCCAAATTGCAGTAGCGTTACAATTCATAGCATTAGTTGAAAGATAATATACTCGCGAATAACCACCAGTTGCTAAAACGACAGCGTGACCAGCAAAACGTTCAAGATCACCAGTTACCAAATTTCTTGCAATTACGCCCCTTGCCATTCCATCAATTACTACAAGTCCTAACATTTCTCTTCGCGTATATAACTTTACATTTCCAAGGCCAACTTGCCTACTCAAAGCACTGTAAGCACCTAATAAAAGTTGTTGACCTGTTTGACCTTTTGCATAGAAAGTACGAGAAAGCTGAGCACCACCAAAAGAACGATTGTCTAAAAGTCCACCGTATTCACGGGCAAATGGAACACCTTGAGCAACGCATTGATCAATAATGTTATTACTTACTTCAGCTAGTCGATAAACATTTGCCTCACGAGCCCTGAAATCTCCACCCTTAACAGTATCATAAAAAAGTCTTCTAATGCTATCATTATCATTGGGATAATTTTTGGCTGCATTTATACCACCTTGAGCAGATATACTATGAGCTCTTCTTGGACTATCGTGAAAAGTCAAAACCGTAACCTGATAACCTAATTCAGCCAGCGAAGCAGCAGCAGACGCCCCTGCAAGTCCAGTTCCAACAACAATTATTTCATACTTCAGTTTATTGGCTGGCGAGACAAGTTTTAAATTGAATTTGTGATTTGTCCATTTTTCTTGAATAGACCCTGATGGAATTTTTGAATCTAAAACCATGTTTAATTACCTCCATAGAAAAAGAAAAAGTAAATTGGAAAAGAAGCAAAACCTGCTGAAATAACGAACGAAAAAATGCGACCAAACCACACAATGAAAGGAGTATATTTTTTATGATTAAGACCTAAAGTTTGAAAGGCACTTTGAAAACCATGATGAAGATGTAAAAACAAAAATACCATCGATATCACGTAAATTGTCATATATACAGGTTCCTGAAAAGTTCTTACCACGATATCATAGTCGGTAACATCGGAAGTCCTTTGTCCCCAATGAAATTCATACCAGAAATTTCTCAAATGTATGATAAGAAATACAAAAATTATCAAAGCAGAGTAAATCATATTACGAGATGTCCATGTACTTTTGGGATCAACTGATTTGATTTTATAATTGATAGGACGAGCTTTTCGATTCTGCCACCAAAGTCTTATCCCATCCCAGATATGAAAGCCAAATCCTAAAACAAGAATTACCTCAATAAAACGAATTATATAAACTAAAAAAGTTTTATTAAGTGTATAAACATATGCATTAAATGCTTCTTCACCTATGTACAGAAATGTATTTCCAAAAAGATGAACACATAGGAAGAGAATAAGGAAAAATCCAGTGAGCGCCATTAAGAGTTTTTTTCCAACTGAATAGTTGAAA
>CAKZPH010000026.1 GCA_937138605.1 uncultured Ignavibacteriales bacterium | reverse complement strand
TAAATATTTCTAAATATAGTTTGTACTTCATATTTATATTTAGCTAAACGTAAAAATTTAATTATTACTAACCTTAATGAGATGTAGGAGATTAAATTTATTTTAAAAGCTTGGCATATGATTTGATGATTTAACAACAAAATGTAAAAAGATTAAATAAAAGAAAGGAGTAAATTATGGGTCAACAACAATTATTACTCATTGTTATTGGTGTTATTATCGTGGGAATTGCGATAGTAGTTGGTATAAACCTGGCAGCAACCAGTGCTCAAAGCGCAAACCGAGATGCAGTAATTGCTGACTTGAACAACATTGGTGCATTCGCTCAACAATACTATCGTAAACCCACAGCTCTTGGTGGTGGTGGAAATTCCTTTACTGGTTTTACAATTCCACCATCCTTAGTTACTACAGGTAATGGTAGTTATTCAATTAGCAGTACAAGTGCAACGGTTATTACGATTGTTGGTACTGGTAATGAGACAGGAAATGACAAGACAAATAAAGTTAAATGTACTGCAGTTATAACTCCTGATAATATTACAGTAAGTATAAACAACTAACTTTATGTTAATTTTATTGAAAGCATTGAGCAATTGCTCAATGCTTTTTTATTTAATGAGGTGTGATTATGAAAATTTATTGCGGAATTTATCAGGATGGTTTAGAATTTAAAGTTTCATTTCTTAAAAAACACAAGAAGAAGATTACAGTGCTTAAAAATTTGGTGCTTCCATATTTAGTAAATGAGCCTATCCTGGACATGCCTTCGAACAAGTTAATTTCTACGGATGGTTTAATAATAGAAGATGAAAATGTAGAAGCTAGTGCATCAAGCTTATTAACTCTAATGGAGCATTATCCCATAGAAGAACTGAATTTTATCCCGGTGATTTCTGAACCTAATATTGCTTATTTAATTCTAAACGGTTCTTCTTTACAGAGTGGAGGAAATCTTAAAAATACTATTAAAAAGTTATGGGAAAATAAATTAAATAGAAACGTAAATGAGTCTATGCTTGACTATGTGGAATATAAAAATAAAAATATAGTTAGCACTTTTATAAATGGTGAGATACAATTATTGAATGAATTAAAAAATTTATCGCAAGTGATTAATATAAAATCGTTAGAAATTCTACCTGTTCGTAGTGCAGATATTTCTTTAATAAATTACTTTTTCAGGTTTTATAAACCTCAAAAATATCAACAATACCTTTTGCTATATGTCGGAGCAGATTTATTGAGAATGATTTTCATTTCGGGCAATAACGTTGTGCATATTAATGACTATTTAAGCATCGGGACTCAACGTAGTGAATTATTGTCATTTATTACCAGTAAAATTCTATATGAAATGGAAATCGCTGGAGTAACTTCTATATCGGATATCATAGTTACCGGTGATATTGCTCAAAACCTTATCTCAGCTTTAAAACAGAACTTCCCATTCACCAAGATTGAACCACTTAATTTAAGTGTTTTTAATGTTAATGTTGAAGATGAACAATTGGTAGATACAATTCAGGCTTACTCTATTCCGTTGCTTGCTGTTTTGGATACCATTTACCCTTATAGCGAAATAAAGCACGACCTTAAGATTCATTCAAAAAGAGTTTCAAAACTTTCAATCTTTAAGAAATTTGACTTTCTATCAGTGTTAGGGATAGTATTAATTTTCTATATACTTCATTTTTCTAAAACGATTCATGAGAAAAATAGGTTGGTTTTGGAAGAATTAATGTTAAACCTGGATAAACTTTCGAAGGCAGAAAATCAAACTTCTGATTATTCACGTTTAAATTCATTGAATGCTGATTTTTACATTTTAAGTAAATATTCTAGCATGTTAGAAAAATTAACATCTGAGCAGAGCTCGTTTTCTCCTTTATTAGATAAGATAAACTTATTTAATCCGATAAATAATGGTTTGTGGCTCACAGACATAAAAACAGATGATGGTTTGGAAAGTAGTTTGACAATAAGAGGTCTTGCCCTAGACAGAATTAAAATTCCAGAATTTTCCAAAATCTTTTCTGAATCAGAAATAAAAAACATTTATATCTATGAAATTCGTAATAAAAAGATTTTTCAATTTGAAATATTAGTTAAGAAGATATAACTATGAAAACAAGAAAAACAAGAAGGATTATTATTTTCTTATTGACTTTAATGCTCTCAGGATCAAGTTATTATTTTAATTTTTACAAACATGAAGAGGAAGTAAAAAATATACAGTCGAAAATTGCAAAGTTAAATGAAAGATTGGTTTATCAATTGAAACCAGAGGAAATGGAATTCCAAATAAGTCAGAAATTAGATTCACTGAGATTTAAAATTGATAGTAGTTGGAGAGTAATCCCGGTCTATAAAAATTCCATAGAAGTTTATGAGAAAATAATAAAAGCAATAAATTCTGCAAGTAAAAAATTGGATGTGAATATTGACAAAATTAAATCAGAAAGCCAGGCAGATTTATTTAAGGATATCTTTTCAATAAAAGGAGAGGGGAATTTTCAAGATTTGTATGCATTAATTAACATTCTTGAAAATTCTAGTGAGTTTACAAAAATTAAAATTAAAGAAATAAAATTGATTCAAAGCCAAAATGAACTTGGCAAACCAATCGATAAAGTTTATTTTTCTTTTGAAGCTGAAGTTTATTACACAACTAATTCTGACTTTAAATTAGATACATTAATTCAAAGAGCCGAGTTAAACTCAAAAAAATCGATTTCCAATTTCTTTAAACCAGTTATTAAACTAGAAATACCACCTAACTATGATAATTTATTCGAGGTTGAAGGTGCCAGGTTAATAGCATTGATGCCAGATGGAGTTTATTTAGTTGACAGGAAAGGAAATTCGGCTACATTAACTGAAGGTGACCCTGTATACCTGGGCTACCTTACGAAAATCAATTACGAAAAACATAGTTGTGAGTTTCTCTTAAACAAAGGTGGGATCTTAGAAAAAGTTATCATTACACTTGACAAGAAGGAGAGTTTAAAGTGAAAGTAATAATTTATATTATTTTAGTTTTTTCTCTCAGCATTAATGCTCAAAGTTATCGAAGTTTAAAGTCTACTTTTTATCCCAACTCAGAAAATCTTGTAACAATAAGTAAGAACGCTAGTGTAAATCAAGCAATTGAAATATTAAGTAGAATAAGTAAACAAGTCATCAACAAGGTTATCATTTTAGAGCAAGAAATATTAACGCCAGTTGGATTAGAGATTACAAATTTAAATTGGTACAAAGCATTAGAAATAATTTCTCGATTACATAATCTTGATATGATTGAAAGAGAAGATTTCATAAAGCTGGTTCCACAGAAATTTGGAGAACAAGATTTACCTGATATATTAAAAGGTGTAGATTTCACCACAAGAGAAGTGACTATCTCAGCAGTATTTTTTGAACTTGACGTTAACAAAGCTAAAGAGCGCGGAATAAACTGGAGAGCATTGTTTTCAAAGGGAGGTGTAGATGGGGTTGTACAACTTGGCGATGTATCTACAAATGTGTTTAATCCTGATTTCAAAAATATTGATGAATCATTTATAATTGGTGGAAAAAGTCAAATTTCAACGTTAGGTGCAGCCATAAATGCAACTGCAATTTTCAATATGTTAGAGAGCGATCAAGTAGGCGAGATTATTGCAAGTCCACAAATTACCGTGAAAGACAAAGTTAAGGGAGAAATACAGGTTGGAGCTGATTTTTCAACACGAGAAAAGGATTTTGCTGGTAATACTATAGAGCGATTTTATAGCACAGGAACAATCATAAGAGTTACTCCGTATATACTTCAAGAGAATGGAAAATATTACATATTACTTGATGTGAACGTTGAACGGAGTTCGGCAATTCCCGGTCAATTAACAACAGAAATAAAAAGAACAAAAGCTAGCACACATGTTCTTCTTCTTGATGGCGAAGAAACAGTGATTGGTGGATTAATAATTAATGAAGAAAAAATTCAAAGAGAAGGAATTCCGTTTTTAAAGGATTTGCCCTGGTGGTTTTTTGGAATTAGATACTTGATGGGTCGAGATGTAGTTGTTACAGCAAGAAAAGAGTTAATAATTGCACTTAAAGCAAAGTTAAATCCATCTTTATATGAAAGGATGGTTAAGATTGACCAAGAACCAATTCAAAATCAATTAAATAATTTTGATAAGAAACTTGATAATATTAAAAAACAAATAAAGTAAATTATGAATGCGAGTCAAATTATATTATTAATTGCATCATTTTTGGTGATATCTATGTTAATTCTTATTGTTAACACTAGTAAAATGCAAGTCGTAGAAACTCAAATTTCAAAAAGAACGACATTTGTAGCGATAAATGAAGCCAAAAATTTAATAGATGAAATTAAAGTAAAAAAATTTGATGAAAATGTTGGTAGCAATTTTTTGATGATAAGAAATAATCTGACTAGATCTTCTATGTTTGGCCCTGAGAACGAATCATATCCAAATTTTGACGATATTGATGATTATCACAATTTCACAAAGGATTTTCTATCTCCAGAGAAAGAAAACTTAACCTTGAGAGTTACTGTTAATTATGTGAATGAGCAGAATCCTGAAATAATTAGTACCTCAAATACTTTTTATAAGTTAGTTACAATTCGTTGTTTTCGCAACAATCAGCAATTATTAGAATTTAAAAATTTATTTTCGGTGTGGTAATGAATCATCCTATTTATTACTTACTTGCCTTTGTTATTGGTACAGCTTTGATAATGCTTATTCTAAATATAAATATTCAAGTAGGTAACTTTCAATCTGAACAATCATTTGAAAATGTTCTTTTCTTAAATATGAAAACTGCTACAGAAATTCTAGACCATAATCTACAAAGAATCGGATACAAGGCAACTTCCAATCCAATAATTTATGCAGATTCATCAATAATTAAATTCTTTAGTGATATCGACGATAATGGAACACTCGATTCCATCGAAATAAAATTATTACCAACAGTTAATAACACTATAAATCCACGAGATAATAGACTTGTTTTCGTGTTAAATAACCAGATATATGATATCTTACCTTCGGGAGTTGTTAGATTCTATTTAGAGTATTTTGATATCAATAATCAACCAGTTACAGATTTGGTACTAATTAAAAAAATTAAATATATATTGAACCTCGAAACTACCGAACCAATTAATGATAGATATTATTCATTGGAAAATACACGTTTTATTATACCAAGAAATATTTATTGAGGGTGATTTATGGGTAATAAAATATTAATAATTGTTATTGTTTCGTTCACAATTATTGTGGGAATTTTCCTTTCCATAAGGGGCAGAGTATTTGGAGTAGAAGACGAGAATACTCAACATTATAATCAGCTTCAGGCAAATAATATTGCAAATTCTGGTCTTCAACTCGCTCTGAATAGGTTGAGATTTAATAAATATTTGCGTGGAACTTATTCTGCTAATTTACACGGTGGAACTTATACAGTAAAAATAACAGGAGATTCTATCCTCTCTGTAACGGTTACTTCCAATTTCAATAAAAAGAAAGGATTGGCGAAAGTTACATTAGTTTTACAGAATATTAATATTCCGCAAATTAATTCAAGTCTGGCAGTAACCACTTCTAACTTAAATTTGAATTTACATGGTAATATTTTAATAAGTGGATTTGATAGAAATCCTAATGGTACTGCTGGTACTGGGTCGCCCTTGTATGGTATTGCTGTTGAGCGTCCACAAGATAGTGCTAGAATTATGTCTTCAATTTCGAATCAGGTTAGAGATAATGTTATCGGTTTGGGTGGAATTCCAAGCATAGGTGTGGTACCTTCCCAATCAAATATACACGAATTGATAAGTCAATTAATTCAATCTGCTGATACGATCCTATATTCAGGAACCTACACATCAGGCACTGTCTTAGGAACACTTGACAATCCTAAGATTACCTTTGTTCAAGGTGACGTTAATTTTGCTGGTAATGCCTCAGGTAGTGGAATATTAGTTGTTTATGGTGATCTGACCTGTGCTGGCAATTTTTCCTATAATGGTTTGGTAATAGTTTATGGTAATACATCTATATCAGCTTCTGCTTCTGGAAATTCAGCTATTTACGGAGGAATGTTTGTAATTGGGCCAAGTGTAAATATTTCTGCTACAGGTTCAGCTATTGTTAACTATAGTAGTAGCGTGATACAGAACATCAGAACAAGATTAAAATCTTCTAGATTTATTGTGAAAGATTGGTGGACCTAAGATAATAGAACCATTCATTGAAGAAAACCATCCTATAAATTATTTTGCAAATAAAAGAGAGGGCTAAATCGAGGAGTTCATCGATGTCAACAGAAATTTTTGAAAATCTCAACAAATTACATGTTATCGAAAAAAGTTCATTGATTAACTTTCATATACGATGTTCTTTTTTTGATATCATACCTGATATGAGTTTTATTTTAGATAGTAGTGGTGGAATTATCTTTTGTAATCTTGCTGCTGCAAAATACTTTGGTAAAAATAAGTCTGAACTAATTGGTCTATATTTTTCGGAATTGATTGATGAAGAAAAGCGAGAAGAGTTTCAGAGAAGATTTGCTGAGGCTTTAATTGAAGAAAAGGGTTTGGAGTTAGAATCAAAGTTTAGGTTAGGTACTAATAGTCGATATGTTCAATTAATTTTATCCCCGTTTATCCAAAACAAAATTAAAGAAGTGCATTTAGTAGAAGATTCAGCGAAATATTGTTTCATATTTGCACGAGATATTTCCGCTCAGAAAGAACAAGAGCTTGAACTTGTTCGATTTGCAAATGTTGCTGAATACACAGTCAATCCGTTAGAAATTACTGATGTGGAGGGAAAAATAATTTATGTTAACCCAGCATTTGAGCGTTCAAGTGGTTATACAAGAGAAGAGTTAATAGGTAAAAATCCTAATATTTTTAGTTCAGACAGACATTCTAAAGAATTTTGGAAGAATATGTGGGATACAATTAAACAAGGAAAAGTATGGATTGGTGAAGTTGTTAATCGAAGGAAAGATGGGCAACTATTTTATACAGATCTCCTAGTTTCTCCGATCATTGATAATAAGGGAAAGCTTGTTGGTTACTTTGGTATTCACAGAGATAAAACTGAGCAGAAAAAACTTGAGCAGCAACTGATTCACGCTCAAAAAATGGAAAGTATTGGTTTGCTCGCCGCAGGTTTAGCACATGAAGTTGGAAATCCATTAGCTTCAATTTCTTCACTTGTTCAGGTTATTCAACGAACAAATAAAGATGAATTTACAAACCAGAAGTTAGAACTTATCAAAAGTCAGATTAATAGAATTTCCAAGATTATCCGTGATCTTGTCAATTTTTCAAGACAATCAACTTACGAACTACAAACAACCGATATAAACAAAGTTCTCAAATCCGCTATTGAAATAGTTCGAGTTAGTAAAAAGGCACGTGGAGTAAGTTTTATTGAAGAGTTGGATGAATCAATTCCAAATTTATTATTAGTACCTGATCAAATACAACAGGTTTTTATTAACATTTTAATTAATGCAATTGATGCAGTTTGTATTGATAGTAAGAATCTAGTTTACATAAGAGATAATCCCACTATCATTTCAAAAACCGAGAGGACTGATAATGATGTGAGTATATCTATAATTGACAATGGAATTGGTATCTCCGAGGATGCTATTGATAAAATCTTTGATCCTTTTTACACAACAAAAAAAGTCGGTGAAGGAACAGGATTAGGTCTTTGGGTGAGCTATAACATTATTAAAAGTTTTCATGGTGAAATTCTTGTTTCGAGTTCCCCCGGTGAAGGTTCAACATTTACAGTTTCAATACCAATAAACTTAAATACAAAGTAAAATATGAAAGCAAAAATATTACTTGTCGATGATGAAGCTGTTTTAAGAGAAAACATCGCGTTTGTTTTAAGGGATGAAGGTTATGAAGTTGACGAAGCAACGGATGGAGAAGAAGCTTATCAAAAATTTTTAAATGAGAAATATGACTTATTAATATCTGATATAGAAATGCCAAAACTTCGCGGAATCGAATTGCTTGAAAAAATTTCTAAGATAGACTCACAAATAATCACCATTTTTATTACTGCCTATGGTTCACTCGAAACAGCAATTTCAGCTCTAAGACTTGGTGCTAGCGATTATATTTTGAAACCTATAGATTTTGATGAATTAACTTTGAAGATCAAGAGACTACTCGAATACAAGCAATTAATAATTGAAAATCAGCTTTATCGAAGGGAGCTTCAAAAACAATATTCTTTTGATAACATTGTCGGTAAGAGTCAAGCAATGCAAAGAGTTTTTGAGATGATCAAATATGTATCTCAAACGAATAGTAATGTTCTTATCACTGGTAATAGTGGAACTGGAAAGGAATTAGTAAGTAGAGCGATTCATTACAATGGTTCGAGGAGGGATAAACCATTTGTTGTAGTTAATTGTGGTGCAATTCCAGAAACTCTTATTGAAAGTGAATTATTTGGTCATAAAAAGGGAGCGTTTACAGGTGCAATAAGAGATAAAGATGGATACTTCAAGGCAGCAGATGGGGGTACATTATTTCTTGATGAAATTAGTGAAATGCCACTCCAACTTCAGGTAAGAATATTACGTGCTATAGAGCAAAAAGAAATTATTCCTGTCGGTTCATCCACACCAATTCTAGTGGATGTAAGAGTAATTTCAGCTACAAATAAAGATTTGTATCAAGAAGTGGAGGCTGGTCGCTTCCGAAGTGATCTATACTACCGGCTGAATGTAGTAGAAATTCATTTACCTTCGATAAGTGAACGAGTAGAAGATATTCCTTTGCTTGTTGAGCATTTTGTTAATAAATACAGAAATGAGATGAATAAAAACATAAAGGGAGTTGATGCAGAGGCAATGAAAGCTTTAATGAATTATAGATGGAAAGGGGAGATTCGTGAGTTAGAGAATGTTATTGAAAGAGCTATAATTTTCGCAAAAGGTGATTACATAACTCTCCAAGAACTTCCGCCATATATTAATTCCTTAAATATAGTAAGTCAAGGTGAACAGAAAATTAAGACACTTAATGAAGCCATAAGCGAATTTGAAAGATCTTATATTAAAAAAGTCTTAGCTGAAAATGATTTTGATAAAGAAAAATCAGCTCGTGTTCTTGGAGTAAGTACAGCAACACTTTATCGCAGAATTAAAGAACTAAAAATACTTGTTTAATTGCATAAGTGAAACTTATAACTGGCTAATTATCATAATTGAAAAAGAGTTAATACTACACATCAAATTTTCCACAGCAAATAAAAGATCAACCATAAAATTGTTTACTTCACTTTGAATTTTCCTCAAATTTCAGGCAAAAGTTTCTCATAATTCAATAAATATTAAGAGCTAATAAATATTTGTATTTCTTAGTTTGCATTTTTCAGTTGGCACAATGATTGAGTTATCAATTTATTATGAAAAACCAAGCTCAAACGTCTTATCAAATTACATTAGAGAAATCAAAATTGAATGTGGCAAAAAGCTTGACATTTTTATTATATACTGAGGATTTAGATTTTGCACAAAGTCTCAGCATGCTTTTCAGAAGAGATTTTCATAAAGTAATAACCGTAAATGATAGAGAGAACTTTTTATCTATTATTAAATTTATCAAGCCAAACTTTATAATCATCGATTCACTGTTGAATGAATCACTTTATAATTTGCTCCTTCAAATAAAGTCTCATGCCACCAATTCTAAAGTTTATGTATTCACAAGTTATAGATACGAACAAACGGAGCTGGAGCATAAGTTAAAAAGTTTAGTTGATAGAACATTTTTCCAACCAATTGATTTAAGTGAATTTACACAAGAGATTCTCTTTCAAGCGGGCGATTAGTATAATTTATCATTAATTTTCTCAAATTTGCATATTTGTTGTGTATTTTATCTTTTTTGAGAGAAATTTATTGATAAATGTTAAATAAATGCAAATTTTTAATGTTTTTTAAGGCACATTTATTGATTTCATACTAAAAATTTTTTAGAGTTTTACCATAGAAAATTGTAGACAAGAACTAATTAAAGGTATCAAAATGGATAGAAGAAAAATAACATTGGATGGCAACGAAGCAGCGGCATATGTAGCTTATCATACAAATGAAGTAATAGCAATTTATCCAATAACTCCATCTTCTCCGATGGGTGAATTTTGCGATGCTTGGGCAGCAGAGGGTAAGAAAAATATTTGGGGAGATGTTCCAAGTGTAAGTGAGCTTCAAAGTGAAGGAGGAGCAGCTGGTAGTGTTCACGGAGCACTTCAAAGCGGGGCACTTACAACTACTTTTACAGCTGCACAAGGTTTGCTTTTGATGATTCCAAATATGTATAAAATTGCGGGCGAATTAACTTCCACAGTTTTTCATGTTTCTGCACGTTCTCTTGCAACTCATGCTTTATCAATTTTTGGTGACCATCAAGATGTGATGGCAACTCGTGCAACTGGATTTGCTTTGATTGCCTCAAATTCTGTTCAGGAAGTGATGGACTTTGCTTTAATTGCACAAGCATCTACTCTTGAAGCGCGTATTCCCTTTTTGCATTTCTTCGATGGTTTCAGAACTTCCCATGAGGTTATGAAAGTTGAAGAACTCACCCTTGAAGATATGAGATACATGATTGATGATGAATTAGTTATCGCTCATAGAATGAGAGCATTAAATCCTGAAAGACCATTCATTAGAGGTACGGCTCAAAATCCTGACGTTTATTTCCAAGGAAGGGAAGCTTGCAATCCTTTTTATCTAAAATGTCCAGAGATCGTTCAAAAGCAAATGGACAAGTTTGCCAGGCTCACGGGAAGACAATATAATCTTTTTGATTATGTTGGAGATCCAGAGGCTGATAGAGTCATCGTTATGATGGGTTCTGGTGCTGAGGCAGCTCACGAAACTGTTGAATATCTTATTGATAAAGGTGAAAGTGTCGGTCTTTTGAAAGTTAGACTTTATAGACCATTTTCTGTAGATCATTTTATAAAATCTTTACCAAAAACAGTAAAAGCCATTGCAGTATTAGATAGAACTAAAGAAGCTGGCGCTGCCGGTGAGCCGCTTTATCTGGACGTTGTCAACGCTTTAACTGAAAAGTTTAATCTTGATAAATTGCCATTTAGGTTGCCCAAAGTTATAGGTGGACGATATGGATTGTCATCTAAAGAATTCACTCCAGCAATGGTTGTTTCAATCTTCAATGAATTAAGAAAAACAAAGTCCAAGAATCATTTTACTATTGGAATAAATGATGATGTGACTGGAAGTAGTCTAGAGTATGATGAGAAATTTAATATCGAGCCTAAAGAAACTATAAGGTGCAAGTTTTACGGTTTAGGAGCAGATGGTACAGTTGGTGCTAATAAAAACTCAATAAAAATAATTGGAGAAGAAACTGCTTATTATGCTCAAGGTTATTTTGTTTATGATTCAAAGAAATCTGGTTCCACAACAGTATCACATTTAAGATTTGGTCCTAAACCGATTCGTTCAACCTATTTAATTAGTTCATCAAATTTCATAGCATGTCATCAGCAAGTGTTTTTAGAAAAATTTGATATGTTAGAAGATGCAGTAGAAGGCGCAACATTTTTACTTAATACGCAAGTTACTCCAGATAAGGTGTGGGACTCATTACCTGAAAAAACTCAAAGAGACCTTATTAATAAAAAAATGAAATTCTACATTATAGATGCTTATAAAGTTGCTCGAGAGACTGGAATGGGTGTTAGGATAAATACAATAATGCAAACCTGTTTTTTTGCAATTTCAAACATATTTCCAAGGGAAGAATCTATTAAATTGATAAAAGATACTATTGTTAAGACTTACGGAGCTAAAGGAGATAAAATAGTTCAAATGAATTTTGCTGCTGTTGATAAGGCACTTGATAACCTATTTGAAGTGCCTGTTCCAGATAAAGTGACAAGTAGAAAGCAATTGAATCCACCTGTTACTTCTGATGCACCAGAATTTGTCAAAGAAGTACTTGGAGGGATCATAGCCGGTAAAGGTGATTACATTCCTGTAAGCAAATTTCCGGTTGATGGTACTTACCCATCGGGTACTGCAAAATATGAAAAAAGAAATATTGCACTGGAAGTTCCTGTTTGGGATCCAGAGGTATGTATTCAATGTAATAAATGCGTTTTAGTATGTCCACATGCAACTATAAGAGCAAAAGTTTATACCGAAGATTTTATCAAGAATGCGCCACCAGCATTTAAGTATACAAGATATCGATCCAAAGAATTCGGTGAGAACTTATATTATACTCTCCAAGTTGCTGTGGAAGATTGTACAGGTTGTGCGCTTTGTGTTGATGTTTGTCCAGCGAAAAATAAAAAAGAAACTCGACTTAAAGCTATAAACATGCAACCACAGATACCACTTCGTGAACAAGAGAGAGTCAACTGGGATTATTTCTTGAGTATCCCTGATATTGATAGAACCAAAGTTAACACTGCTAATGTAAAAGAGTCGCAATTTCTTGAACCATTGTTTGAATTTTCTGGAGCCTGTTCAGGATGTGGTGAAACACCATATGTAAAGTTAGTTTCTCAGCTTTTTGGTGACAGAGCCATTATTGCTAACGCCACTGGATGCTCTTCAATTTACGGTGGAAACCTACCAACAACGCCCTGGACTCTTAACAAAGACGGTCGTGGTCCCGTTTGGTCAAATTCATTATTTGAAGATAATGCTGAATTTGGTTTAGGATTTAGACTTGCTATTGATAAACACAATCAATTTGCAAAGCATCTTTTAAGAAAGATGGCAAGTGAAATTGGGGAAAAGTTAGTTGAAGAGTTGATTAATGCCAAACAGAAGACAGAGGCAGATATTTATGAACAGAGACTGAGAGTGGAAGAACTAAGGAAGAGATTAAAAGAGATTAAAAATGTTGATCCAATTGATGTGAAACATTTATTAGCAGTTGCAGATTATTTAGTTAAAAAGTCGGTTTGGATTATTGGTGGAGATGGCTGGGCATATGATATTGGTTATGGAGGATTAGATCATGTAATTGCATCTGGTAAAGATGTGAATTTGCTTGTTCTTGATACGGAAGTTTATTCCAACACTGGAGGTCAGATGTCTAAAGCTACGCCTAGAGGCGCCGTTGCAAGATTTGCTATGGGTGGAAAACCAACGGCTAAAAAGGATTTAGGTTTGATGGCTCTAACTTATGGAAATGTTTATGTTGCTAAAGTAGCTATGGGTGCAAATGATGCTCACACTGTTAGGGCATTTATTGAGGCAGAAGCTTATGAAGGACCATCATTAATTATTGCATATAGCCATTGCATTGCTCATGGTATTGATATGGAGAAAGGGATGCAACAGCAAAAGCTTGCGGTTGATTCTGGTTACTGGCAGCTTTATAGATATAATCCAGATTTAATTTTAGAAGGAAAAAATCCATTCCGATTCGATTCTAAAGGTATAAAGATTCCATTCAAGGAATATGCATATAAAGAAACTCGTTACAATATGTTATTGAAGTCTAATCCCGAAGTAGCAGAGCAATTAATGAAATTGGCACAGAGAGATATTGAATTAAGATATAAACAATATGAAGAGTTAGCAAATTCGAAATTGTATGAAACTTTCTTCAGTATGCATGATGGAAATGGAGGTTCAAAAACGCAAATAAAAGAAGGTGATTAATTGATGTTAGATGTTACTCCAATCGAAATTTATGGATTGCTTTTATTTTCAATCTTGAAAAGTGACTTTTGAAAACTTGTTTTAATGTAAAAATATATAAACCTTATTTAGAAAGCTTCTATAGAAATTTAGTTTAATAAGTAAAGGAAAGTAAATATGGACTTAAAAGTTAACTATCTAGGTCTTGAATTAAAAAATCCAATAGTTCCGTCTGCTAGTCCATTATCAAAAAGTATTGACAAGGTGAAAAAACTTGAAGATGCGGGTGCAGCTGCAATTGTTATGTGGTCACTATTTGAAGAGGAGATTGAGTCTGAACAATTAGAATTACATTTTAGAACATCCATTTATTCTGAAAGTTACTACGAAGCATTAAGTTATTTCCCTGAATTTAAAGAATATAAAGTTGGTCCTGATTATTATCTCGAACAAATACAAAAAATAAAAAAATCAGTCCAGATTCCCGTCATTGCAAGTTTAAATGGTAAATCAATAGGTGGCTGGACGGAATATGCGAAGAAAATTGAAGAAGCTGGTGCAGATGCATTAGAGCTTAACATTTATTTTCTTGCGACGGACATCAATAAAACTTCCCAAGAAATTGAAAGTCTTTATATTGATATTGTTAAAGAGGTACGAAAAAGTATCTCAATTCCCATAGCCGTAAAATTAAGCCCCTATTTTAGTTCAATTGCCTGGATTGCTAATGAACTCGTTAAAGGAGGTGCTAATGGTCTGGTTCTATTCAATAGATTTTATCAACCTGACATTGATTTAGAGAATCTTGAAGTAGTACCTAATGTAATTTTGAGTACACCTTTTGCAAATAGATTACCCTTACGATGGATTGCAATTTTGTATAACAGGATTGATGCAGATCTTGCAGCAACAAGTGGTATTGTATCTGCAGAGGACGTTTTGAAAATGGTGTTGGCAGGCGCAAAAGTCACTCAAATGTTTTCAGCTTTGATGAAATTTGGAGAAAATCACATTACCAAAGTATTAAATGATATGAAAAAGTGGATGGAAGAACATGAGTATGAATCACTTGGACAAATGCGCGGAAGTATGAGTCACAGGGCAGTTGCAAATCCTGCAGCATTCGAGAGAGCGAACTATATGAAAATTCTACAAACTTTTGATCCCAACTCCTTCAAAGTTTAAGTCATCATTATAATAAATGACTTGTCAAAAAGTGAAATATGATTTTATAAATATTAATAAATTGGAAAAAATTAAAATTTTCTAAATGTCAAAGTTTAAGCAAAAGACACAAATTCTAATTCCATTGAAAAGAGAGCGGATACTTGAAAAACTTCTGGTTACAACTGATCTCTCCCCACTTTCCCTTGTTGCTCTGGATTATGCTAATTCTATTTCAGAAACTTATGACGCAAAAGTTTGTCTGGTTTACGTATGTGACAAATTGCCTTCACAAAAAAAACTTGCCAAGTCTTCGCAGTTACGTGAAGAGGTAAAAAGATTTAAAAAACGGATTAAGGAAAAATTAAAAAATTTAGCTATTGAAAAATTAAATTTAGCTGAAGAAGTTGAAATAGTTTTACTAGAAGGTTATCCATACAAAGAAATCATTAAATATGCGATTGATAATAATGTAGGATTAATCATTGTGGCTACACACGGTAGAACAGGATTCTCTCATATTCTGATGGGTAGTGTTGCGGAGAAAATTGTAAGATACTCACCTGTACCGGTTTTAGTAGTAAAACCACCTATGGTATCGACTAACTTTCTTACCCGAGATGACGTCGAAAGAGAACTTCATCTCAA
>CAKZPH010000025.1 GCA_937138605.1 uncultured Ignavibacteriales bacterium | reverse complement strand
GCACCACCACGGGAATGTCCAATTAAAAATATAGGATTGTTCTTGCCTTCAAAACCAAATTCTCCTCTATTATAACATTTTATTAATTCAGTCAATTCAGATACTTCTAGAGAAATTGTATTATTGGCAAATTTATCAAGTTCTGTTATTTCAAAAGGATTATTGCCAATTCCATTATGAGAGAAATTAAACGTTACAACAAAAAAGCCCAACTCAGCTAATTCCTGAGCATAGAAGGGAACATATCCCCAATCTTTGAATCCTTTAAATCCATGAATAATAAAAACACAAGGACTTATTTCGGCTTTATCTGAATAGAAACATGATACTTGTATTGTTTTATGATCTGAAGTTTCCAGTAAAAAATCTTTTTTCATTTTTTGATATTCTAATAACTTAATATCAAAAAGTATGAATATAAAATCAAGAAAATAACGACTACAATCTTGATATTAATAGTGATTGAACCATGCATGCTAAAGAAATAATAGCTGTTTCACTTTTTAATCGTGTATTTGATAACTTTATAAAGGTGGCATTATGTTCTTTAAAGTTGTTCAATTCTTCATCAGTAAAATCACCTTCTGGACCTACACATAAAATTACTTTTTGTATGTCAGTAAAATCTAATTTCTGAATAACTTCAAAAATTGAGTGACCTTTTGGATGGCCGACAAAATAAAAAACATTTGCTTTTTCTTGTTTAAGAAATTGATTTAATGTGATCACTTCTCCAAATTCTGGCAGAAATGGATTTAACGACTGTTTAATTGCAGCAATTAAAATTTTTTTTATACGATTGTGATTAATTCTTTTTTTAATCGTTCTTTGGCTTGTGTATGGTTGAATAGAATCAACACCAAGTTCTGATAATTTCTCGATGGCAAATTCAAATCGGTCTCTATGATGTAAAACTGGTATGAGTGCTACAACATTTATTTTTTTTGTTTCAATTTTTTTTTCAGATATAACTTCACAAAGAATTTTATCTGTTGAGATCGACAGTATACTTGCTTTTGAAATAAGACCGTGCCCATTTGTTATTAAAATTATATCTCCAACTTTAAATCTCAGTACTTTGCGAATGTGTTTTGCTTCATCACCATATATTTCAACTAATGATTTTCCAGGAACAAGATTTTCATCAAAAAATAGTTCCATATTACAATGGATTTAATAAGTCAACTATAAATTCAGGTTTGCGCTCCGGACTAAAACCAATTTCAAAATTAAGTCCACGATAAGGCAAAACAAAAAACGTAAATCCAACACCTGCACCATTTATTAATCTCCTCGAGGTAATTCTATCATTTATATCCCACATGAAAGCGGAATCATAGAATAGATGAAAGTCAACTAAAATGTTATAAGTTGTAAGAGACGTTGGAATTATAGGCAGATCAAATTCTAATAGATATTTATCGATAAGTGGAAATCTCATCTCAAATGATAATAGATTAAGAGCATTGCTCTCATATATTTCATAAAATCTTCCCCTGAGCCTATCACCAAATCCTAAAAAACTGTTTGCATAATATGGAATATCCGAACCTATTACAGTTCTTAAATAATTCCTTAAGTAAAATGTGATGGGACTTATTGAGTAAGCCTTTTTTAGGTCTAAATTAAGAACTGTGTAATCAATTAATGACTTAGACAAACCATAATGTTTAATAGAAGCCAATAAAAAGTAACCTTTCTTTGGGTAAGCGATGAAATCTCGGACATCGTATGAATAGCTTAACTGAAATGTTAATAATCTGTCAGTTCCATCGGATGAGAGTGTCCTTAATGGATAGTACTTTGGAACATGAATGTATTCATAGCCCAGAGAGCCAAAAATATTTGTGTATAGATTGACTCGTTTTCTAAGCGTAAATTCTAATTGAAAATAATCTTCATGATAATTTTCACCGTTACTTTCTCTCAAAGCACGAATGCTTTTATTTTTTCTTTTTTGAGATTGAAGTAAAAATTTAAAACCCAGATTTTTTTCAAAATCATAATACAGATCAGAATAACTCAAGTAAAAACTTGGATCATATCCTAAACTGAAACCACTCGAAAGTCTATCATTTTTACCAGACAAATTTTTTATTAAAAGAAATATGCCGTAACTTAATTTCTTCCAGTCTCTATCCTCTATATCTACAAAAGGCAATGGAAAAATATACCACGATTCCCTTACTATTATGTACAAAATATATTCATCACTATTTTTATCGATTTTATAATTCACATCGCTAAATATCCCTAAACCCATAATTCGATCTATATCATATTCAATCTCCTCAATTGTAGCGTATGATTTTGGTTTTATTTTCATTTCAAATAAAACAATCTCAGGTCGTGTCTTTTCGTTTCCAATAATTTTAATTTCTGAAATGAAAATTGATGATTGATTTTGATTGGAGGATATGTCACTTGAATCAGGTAAAAAATTTAAAGCAGGTAATTGTTTAAACCAAATAAACAACGAAATTAAAAATAATAATAACATAAAAACTTCTTCTCAATAAAATGACTTAATTAATAAAGTAACATAACAACTAGTTAAAGTTTTATCTAATTATCAATGCGAATTTTAATTTCAAATTTGAGATTGTAAAATTAAATCAACTTAATATCGAATGTTTCAATTTTTCAATTAATCAAAATAAATGATACAAGTGCAAATGAAAACTTCGCTTAATGAAATTTCTATCCAAACTTATGAATACTCTTTTTGTTTATCTTTCAATTAAAATTCTAGACTATTCAAAGTACTAATGTTAAAGCATTGACTATTAATAAACTCCAAAATTCCATTTAAAAATACTCTCATTCATAAGGTCCTAAGCAATTAAATTCGTGTGAAATGAATCTTAAAAACAATGATTGTAAGCAACATAGATACATCTATCCATTACAACGGTTATACCATACCTTTCTGCTAATTCTTTCGCTTCATAATTAATCACACCTAATTGCATCCATACAACTTTAGCTTTAATTTCAATTGCTTCTTTAACTATGTCAGTTACTAGATCAGGCCTTCGGAAAATATTCACAATATCAATTTTCTCTGGAATATCTAACAAAGATTTATAAACTGGTATATCTTCAAAAACTGGTAGGGAAGGATTTACTCCAAAAATATAATAACCTTTATCCTTCAAAAATCTAGCTATCCAGCCAGAGTCTCTACCAGGTTTGTTTGAAATCCCAACTACAGCAATAGATTTATAATTCGTTAAAATTTGGCAAAGGTCCATAGTTAAAGTTCAATTTGTTCGTAAAGAGAGATTGGATCGCACGAACATACTAGATTTCTATCTCCATAGGCATTATTTACTCTTGCAACGAAGGGCCAAAACTTATTAATCTTTGTAAATGCAGTAGGAAACACAGCTTGTTCACGAGTGTAAGGATAAGTCCAATTTTCGCTTACTATATCTTTGAGTGTATGTGGCGAATTTTTCAATGGATTATTTTCTTTATCCCACTTACCGTCTTCAATCATTTTTATTTCATCTCTAATTTGTAACATTGCATCACAAAATCTATCTAGTTCTGTTTTACTTTCACTCTCTGTCGGTTCAACCATAAGAGTACCTGGTACCGGAAATGAAACAGTTGGAGCATGAAAACCATAATCCATTAATCTTTTTGCTATGTCTTCTACGTCGATGTTTGCAGTGATTTTAAATCCACGCATGTCAAGAATCAATTCATGACCTACTCTTCCACGTTTTCCAGTGTATAACACTTTATAATATTTTTCTAATCGAGACTTAATGTAATTTGCATTAAGTATTGCAACTTTCGATGCCTTAGTTAAACTTTCTGCGCCCATCATTTTAATATAAGCATATGATATTGTAAGTATACTTGCACTACCAAAAGGAGCGGAAGAAACAGCAGTTATACCATTTTTTCCACCCGTTTTAATGAAGTAATGATTTGGTAAAAACTCAGCCAGATGTTCTGCTACAACAATTGGACCCATACCTGGTCCACCACCACCATGTGGGATTGCAAAGGTTTTATGCAAATTTAAATGACAAACATCCGCTCCAATTACTTTGGGTTTTGTCAATCCTACCTGGGCATTTAAATTAGCTCCATCCATGTAAACTTGTCCACCATAATAATGAATTATATCACACATTTCTTTAATCTTTTCTTCAAAAATTCCATGCGTTGAAGGATAAGTTACCATAAATGCTGAAAGTTTATCTTTATGTTGCTCAGCTTTCTGTTGTAAATCGTTAATGTCGATATCGCCATATTCATCACATTTAACCACCACTACTTTCTGACCTGCCAAAACTGCACTTGCAGGATTAGTCCCATGGGCAGATGCAGGAACCAATACAACATCTCTTTGATAATCACCACGGGAATGATGATATGCTCTGATTATCAGTAGTCCAGTATATTCACCTTGTGCGCCTGAATTGGGCATAAATGATATTCCTGAAAATCCAGTAATTTCAAGTAATGCTTTTCCAATTTCATTTATTAACTCTTTATATCCCAAGGCTTGTTCTTCTGGTACAAATGGATGAATGTTAGCAAACTCATCCATAGAAATAGCAAGCATTTCCGTAGCAGAATTTAATTTCATTGTACAAGAACCAAGTGGTATCATTCCGTAATTTAATGCCAGATCTCTTGATTCAAGCATGCGAATGTACCGCATCATTTCTGTCTCAGAATGGTAGGAATTAAATATCTTCTGTTGAAGTATTGGAGTGGTTCTAATTAAATGTGATGGAAATTTAAAGTCGTGAATATTTATTTCGTTGATTTTATTAAAATCTAAGTTTTTAGCGTGAGCAAAGATTTCTATAATATCATTCAATTCCTCAATAGTTACCGTTTCATCCAAAGAAATTCCAATGCAACATTTATTAAAATAATTAAAATTAATTCGCTTTTGTTCTGCAATAGATTTTATTCTGGGAATTAGCTCAATATTATCGAAAAGATCAATCTTTAAAGTATCAAAATAACTTAGATTGTCTTGTTTATAATTCAATCGTTTCAATTCGTTATCAAGTGTTTGTGTTAAAAAGTGAATTCTCATTGCTATCTGTCTTAAACCTTCTGGACCGTGATAGATAGCATACATACTTGAGATTATGGCAAGCAATGATTGAGATGTACAAATATTACTCGTAGCTTTTTCCCTTTTGATATGTTGTTCTCTAGTTTGAAGTGCCATTCGATAAGCTGGATCACCATGCTTATCAATTGAAAGCCCAATAATTCTTCCTGGAACAAACCTTTTGAATTCTTCTTTGGTGGCTAAAAATGCAGCATGCGGTCCACCATAACCAAAAGGTAATCCAAATCTCTGTGCAGAACCAACAATAACATCAGCACCAAAATCCCCCAAGGATTTAATTAATACTAAGGCAAGTAAATCTACAGTCGCAGAAATTAAAATGTTTTTATCTTTAGCAACTTTAAATAATTCAATGTAATCCCTTACAACACCATCAGAATCGGGGTATTGAACAAGTATTCCAAAAACATTCGTGTGCATTTCTTTTAATAAATCATCAGATATTACTAGTTCAATTCCCAATGGAGCAGAGCGTGTTTTTAAAACATCTAATGTATGAGGGAATACTTTTTTATCAACCAAAAACACATTTGCTTTTGAATTATTGTTATGAGCAATAGAATAAAGCATTGTCATTGCCTCAGCACATGCAGTGGCTTCATCAAGTAAAGATGCATTAGCAATTGGTAATCCAGTTAGTTCTGATATCATTGTTTGAAAATTCATCAAGGCTTCTAATCGTCCTTGCGAAATTTCAGCCTGATAAGGAGTGTACTGAGTATACCAACCGGGATTCTCTAAAATATTTCGTTTGACTACACTAGGCATTATTGTACCATAATAACCCATGCCGATGTATGACCTATAAACCTTATTCTTGCAACCAATTTCTTTTATGTGCTTTAAAAATTCTAATTCTGTTAAAGGTTTACCTAAATTAAGTGGTTCTTTAATTAAAATATTTGAAGGGATTGTTTGTTCAACTAGTTCATCTAAGTTACTAAGTCCTATTTCATTTAACATTTCTTGTATTTCTTTATCGTCAGGCCCGATGTGTCTTTTCTCAAATTTTTCATATAAATCCATAGTGTTATTCCTCATATATTCATAAAATTTTTTCAAATATAAGAAAGGACTTTCTAATGTTAATGCAATAAAAATTTGCTTTAAAAAAAAGCTAACTGTAAAAAACTCTTTAAAGTTATAGTTAAATACTATTTCAATGATAAAGAGTAATTTTTAAGATTGAATTATTTTTTAAGTCGTTTGAGTTTTTGTGAATTAATTTTTAATCCTGAAAAACTAGTAGAATATTTCAGTTTGAATATTTTCCTTAACTTAAACCGACAAAATTGATAAGAAATTATAAATATCTATGTTTGATTTTACTTGAAAAACTTCTGATTAGATGTAATAAAAACTAGATTAAACAATAAAACCATAAATATATAACTTAAAAGAATTCCAAAAATTAAACAAACACTTAAAATTTCATAAAAAAAATTAATTCTATACAATGCCTTGAACTTATTCCATAATACACCCGAATGAATTAAAAACAGATTGAGTTTAACTTAGTCTCTATTCAGACGAAAATTTCCTCTCCCAATTTGAATTATGATAAATTGTTAATTCAAGAAATTAAGTGCATTTTGATATAAACTAAATACAAGTCTGGTAACTTAAAACATTTCATAAACTAGTGCGTTATGTAGAAATTCAAAAATCTTATTAGAAGCTTCAGAATACTGGATCGTGGTGCCTGAGTTTAATGAATAAGTTTAGAACTATTCTCAACTAATTGAATTGTGTTTGATTTTTAGGAGAGCTTGATAAGCGGCTTCTTGATCTGCAATTTTTTTTGTGCTTCCCTTTCCAATTCCAAGTGGTTTTCCATCGATACTTACCTGAACAGTGAAAATTTTTGAATGATCAGGTCCTTCTTCTTTTATAACTTCATATTTGGGTAAATCCAATTTATTGGCTTGAGCATATTCAAGTAACTGACTTTTATAATTTTGGTCCACATCATGAACAAGGTATAAATTTGGGGAAATTATGAACTTGTACACAAAGTTTTTTGCTACATCATATCCCATATCAATATAAATTGCACCAATTAAAGCCTCTAATGCATCTGAAATAACCGATTTACCGCCACTTTCAATGGCACTAGCGGTATTTTCACTAATTATTAAAAGACTTGTCAGATTAATTTTTTGTGCAACATCAGCAAGAACACTTTTATTGACAAACCTTGATCTTATTTTTGTCAGAATGCCTTCATCAAGTTCTTTGAGGTTATTAAAGACATAATCAGAGACAATTAAATTAAGAACTGAATCACCTAAAAACTCTAATCTCTCATTTGATAATTTTAAGGAAGGGATATGATCAATATAAAGAGCAGAACGGTGAGTTAATGCTTGAATAAAAATTTCAGAATTTTTAATAGAAGTACCAACCAAATCCTTTATTGAATTTAGTCGGTACTCAAAGAATTCATTACGTTCCTTTTTCTTACGTCTAATTAAAGGGAATATTTTTGAGAAAAATTTTAATATCAACTCTCTACAACTTTTTTAAACAAAAGAGAAGCATTATGTCCGCCAAATCCAAAAGCGTTGCTAATAGCATAATTAACTTTTCTTTCAACAGCCTTGTTCGGTGCGTAATTCAAGTCACATTCGGGATCAGGCTCTTCATAATTTATTGTCGGTGGAATTTTGTCGTTCACAATGGCCATAACAGTGGCAACGGCCTCGATTGCACCAGCTGCACCAAGTAAATGACCAGTCATTGATTTGGTTGAAGATACAATTAAATTGTAAGCATGTTCGCCAAAAAGAGTTTTTATAGCTTCAGTTTCATTTTTATCATTATACGGAGTTGAAGTCCCGTGTGCGTTTATATAATCTACATCTTCCGGTTTGATGCCTGCTTCATCAATACAAAGTTTCATAGACCTTACAGCTCCTTCACCTCCAGGAGATGGAGCAGTTATATGATAAGCATCAGCGGTCAGACCAATACCAACAAGCTCGGCCAGAATTTTTGCACCTCGTTTCTTAGCAAATTCATAATCTTCAAGAATTAACGTTGCTGAGCCTTCGCCCATAACAAAACCATCTCGATTTTTATCAAACGGTCTACTAGCTTTTTCGTATGCATCATTGCGTGTAGATAGGGCTTTCATGGCATTAAATCCACCAATCCCCATTGGACAAATAGAAGCTTCGCTTCCTCCAACAATTACAACATCTGCGTCACCTCTTTGAATATGCATATAACCCACCGCAATAGCATGGGCAGATGTTGCACAAGCCGAGGTTGTTGCATAATTTAATCCCTTAAAGCCATACTTAATTGAAATATGACCTGCTGCTATATCACTAATCATCATGGGTACAAAAAATGGGCTAAGTTTTGTAAATCCACCTTGCTTAAAAGCTATTTCAGATTGATGATGCCAGGTCCACATTCCCCCAATCCCCGATCCAAATACAATTCCAACTCTTTCGAGATCTAAAGATTTTATATCTAATTTAGAATGAGTAATAGCTTCATCAGTGCTTACCATAGCAAATTGAGTAAATAAATCAAGCCTTTGAGCAGTTTTACGATCAAAGTAATTCAATGGATCAAAACCTTTAACCTCAGCTGCAAAACGTGTTTCGAATGAGCTGGCGTCAAATCGAGTAATTGGACCCACCCCACTTTTGCCTGCAACCAAACTTGTCCAGAATTCTTCCAAATTTAAACCGATTGGGGATACAACCCCCAAACCAGTTATTACAACCCTCTTCTTGTGATGCATAACTTTTACTACTTTTTTATTATTGATTTCCTAATTTTTCATTGAGATATTTATAAACATCCCCAACAGTTTGAATTTTTTCAGCATCTTCATCAGGAATTGTGATGTTAAAGGCATTTTCAAATGCCATTACTAACTCAACAATATCAAGAGAATCAGCACCGAGGTCATTAATGAAAAGGGCATCCTCAGTAATTTGAGATTCTTCTACTCCTAGCTTATCAACTATGATTTCCTTTACTTTTGCTTGTATATCCATTTTTTACTCCTTTTTTGATTTTAATTATGACAAGTTAACTTTTTAAAGTTAAAAAAAATCATAAATTTTATAAAGAAAGCTACATCGCCATTCCACCATCAACTAAAAATACTTGACCAGTGATATAATTTGCATCATCTGATGACAAGAAGACAACCATATTGGCTATATCTTCAGGTTTACCTACTCTTTTAAGTGGAATTAAATTCAAAATCGCTTGTTTTTGTGCGTCTGTTAATTTTGAAGTCATATCCGTTTCAATATATCCCGGAGCAATAGCATTAACTGTTATATTACGACCAGCTAATTCACGAGCGAGTGATTTAGTTAAACCAATAACACCGGCTTTAGCTGCAACGTAATTTACCTGTCCAACATTTCCCATAATTCCAACAACAGAACTAATGTTAATAATTCTACCAGAACGCTGACCAATCATCGGTTTTATAGCAAACTTTGAATAATTAAAAACACTTTTCAGGTTAGTATCAATTACATCATCCCAATCCTGTTCTGTCATTTTTAGTAGTAGATTATCTTTTGTAATACCTGCATTATTAACGAGTATATGTAAAGATCCAAATTCGCTAAGAACATAATCAACAGTTTTCTGGGCATCCTCAAAACTGCTTGCATTTGCATGGAATGCTTTCGCAATTCCTCCAAAATTTTGAATTTCTTCTACAACAGATTGAGCCAAATGTGGACTTGAATAATAAGTCAGTACGACTTTAGCACCTTCTTTTGCCAATGAACGGGAAATTTCTGCACCAATTCCTCTCGAACCACCCGTTACAAGAGCAACCTTATTTTGTAATTTCAATTCTTTTTTCCTCCAGTAATTCTTTACTATATTCTTTTAAATCTGCGTATCCATCTTCACCTAGAATAAATATCAACTCTTCCTTCATTGCTTCAAAAACAGTTGAAACTTGATACTTTGGTTTACTGCAATAATGCAATCGATTAATGTGTTCATCATCAACGGTTAATTTTCCGTCATAAATCGTTAACGGAAACAAAACGCAATAAAGCGGTTTGTATTTCCACTTAAATTCCCCTCTCTCCATTGCTGTCTTTTGCAGTGAACAAAAACCCTTTTTATCTAAGAATACACACTTGTGATTAAAAACCTCAGTTCCTGCGCAATATCCTGACTCGAAATCTTTATCTTCTTCGAGAGGCTCAAACCATTTCGACTCATCCTTGGTTTGAGTTTCATCCATATATTGTTTTATGATTTCCTTATGTTGTATGATATTTTCCATTTCTCTTAAATCTACATAAACACCATACCAACAACACTCACCGGAACAAACACTAATGTTACATTTTTCAACAAAAGGAAACTTGAAAATTAATGGATCGATTTTCAATCCTTTAACTATTTTTTCCATTTTCTAGAAATGAATTTATTTCCTCAACAGTTCCCAAATTAATAGTTTTTACATCAGGATTTATTCGCTTTATGAGACCAGTTAAAACTTTTCCCGCTCCAATTTCGATGAAAGTTTTGATACCATCCTTTATCATGTTTTCAATTAATTGATTCCATTTGACTGGTCGAATAATTTGATCAACCAAGAGCTTTTTTACTTCACTTACATCCTGAAATTTGTTTGCAGTTACGTTCGAGTATACATCAAAATTAAATTGATTGAATGTTACTTTATTTAGTTCACCCACGATATTTTCGTATGCATAATTCATCAGAGGTGAATGGAAAGCACCACTTACTACCAATTCCTTAGCAAGTTTTGCTTTCATTTCTTTGGCTAATTCTATTGACTTTCTTACTGCCTTAACATCTCCTGAAATAACAATCTGTCCCGGTGAATTAAAATTGGCAGGTTGAACAATACCTTCTTCTGAAGCTTTTCTACAGATTTCTTCAATTTGATCTATAGAAAGTCCCACTATGGCTGCCATAGTACCTGGATTTCTTTTGCCAGATTCCTGCATTAACAAACCACGAACTCGAACTAAGTTTAAACCATCTTCAAACGAAAGAACACCTGCAGCAGTAAGTGCAGTATATTCACCTAACGAATGTCCTGCCCCTGCTTTTATGCTAATATTTTTCAACACAGAAAAAATTGCCATACTATGAACAAACAGAGCAGGCTGAGTGTTTTCAGTTTGTTTAAGTATTTCTTCCGGCCCTTCAAAACAAATCGACTTTAAATCATAATTTAAAATGTTATTCGCTTTATCAAAAACACTCTTTGCCTCAGGAAAAAATTCATAAATATCTTTACCCATTCCAACAAATTGTGAACCTTGACCTGGAAATACTACCGCTATCATCATTCAACACTCCATTTTAAGTAAATTCCACCCCATGTATAACCAGCACCAAAACTAGCTAAAATTAAATTATCACCCACCTTTAGCTTACCTTCATCATAATAATCAACAAGACAAAGTGGAATAGTTGCAGCTGTTGTATTTCCATATTTATGAATATTTACCATAACTTTTTCAGGACCAATTCCCATTCTTTCTCTAGTTGCTTCTATAATTCGCAAATTAGCTTGATGTGGTACAAGGTAAGCCACGTCATCAGGTTTTAAGTTATTTCGAGCCATTAATTCATAAGCAACTTCCGCCATACCAATAACTGCAACTTTAAACACAGCTTTACCATCTTGATAGACATAATGCCATCTTTTTTCGACTGTTTCATGTGAGGCGGGATTTAAACTACCACCACCAAGCATGTATAACGAATTTCTCCCACTTCCATCGCAATACAAAACTTCATCGAGAATTCCATCAGACTTATTTTCAGTTCTCTCAAACAATACGCATGCCCCAGCATCACCAAATAATATACATGTGTTTCTATCTGTATAATCAGTAATGGTAGACATTTTATCCGCTCCCACAACCAGAACCCTTTTATAAATTCCGCCTCCAATAAGTGAACGAGCAACTGAACATGCGAAAACAAAACCTGAACATGCTGCTGATAAATCAAAGCCCCAGGATTTTTCCATTTCTAATTTATCCATAATAACGCAAGCTGTAGATGGAAAGAACATATCAGGTGTTACCGTTGCAACTATTAAAACATCAATCGTATCCAAATCAATATTAAACCGTCTGACCATATCTTTAATTGCATTGACAGCTAAATCAGATGTAGCACCTTTCTCGAGTACTCTTCTCTCTCTGATCCCTGTGCGTGTTATAATCCATTCATCCGTTGTATCTACGATCGATTCGAAATATTTATTATCAAGAACTTTATCTGGAACATATTTACCAAATGCGATAATCCTTGCGTTGTATTTAAATTCTTTGCCTGTCATAACTAACCCTCTTGAACTTTAAGATAATAATTTTCTATAGCTTCCTTGATTCGATTAACTACATTATGTTTATAAATTTCATACCCTCTAATTATCATATTTTTCACTGCAACCTCGGTACTTGAACCATGTCCGATTACAACCACTCCATTAACACCAAAAAGTGGAATACCACCGTATTGCTGATAATCAAAAACTCCTAGTATTTCTTTCAATACACCTTTGGAAAACCCAAGCTTTATTTTGTTTAGAATATTTTCTGAAGCAGATTTTTTTAATTTCTTCAAAATAAAGTATAAAAACCCTTCCGCAAACTTGAGAACGATATTACCAACAAAACCATCACAAACTATTACATCAACCTCTCCCTTTAAAATATCCCTACCCTCAATATTACCGTAAAAATTAAGATTTGATTGACGCAATAGCTTGTTTGCTTGTATTGTAACCTCATTTCCTTTTGAATCTTCTTCGCCCACACTTAGGAGTCCGATTTTTGGATTATCAACTCCAAACATTTCCTTCATATATACTGAACCCATTAGAGCAAATTCAAAAAGGTTAGAGGGTTTACAATCTGAATTTGCTCCCATATCAATAGCTAAACTTGGATTTTTCAATGTAGGTACAAGTGAACCAATTGCAGGACGAGAAATACCTTCAATTCGCCCAATTTTAAAAGTTGCTATTGCCATTACCGCGCCAGTATTCCCAGCGCTAACCATTGCATGAGCATTACCTGATTTTACTAAATCAGCACATACTGCAACAGAGGATTTAGGTTTTGTTTTCAACGCAACAGATGGAATATCATCCATACTTACAACTTCTGTAGCATGGATAATATTACCTTCAGGAAATGGGAGTTCTTCATC